>CAYLJQ010000205.1:0-10132 GCA_964383955.1 uncultured Heliomicrobium sp.
GCTAGAAAATCAGCTTGGGCTTTCTCAAAAGGGTCTTTGGCTTTTTCTCGCCATAACCGCAAAGCACGGATCGCTTCGTCCTGTTTCAAGCCGAAAAGCCGGAAGATTTCTGCCATTGCTGTTTCGCGGCGTCGTTCAAGCGCTTCTTCCAAGCTTGTTTGTGGAGCTTCGTGCAGGAGAATATTGGATACCAGTGCTTTAAGGGCACGGACATCCTCCAGTAAAAATCGGCTTCCACGTTCGGCCAATACGATTTTTGAATCGTCATCCGCCACTTCACGAAAGCCTGGAATAGTGATCCGGCCATCCCAGGGTGAAATAAAAACCATGTTCCGAGGAGAGCGAGCCAGTCGAACTTCGACTTCCGTATTCGGACGGATTTCAGATGAAAGCCGGATACGCGCTTTGCCTTGTTTATCCGTCACAGCGGGCGAGCTTATTCCGCTCACCGCCAACTCAACAAACTCAATTGGTTTTCCCTGCAAATCCACCACTGTGAAAGATAGAGATTTATCCTGTCCTAGCACTACAGAACAAAACAGAGCCATAGAGATTAGAATCGAAAGCAACTGAATCAAGCCCTGCTTTCGCCCCCAACTGCCTCGCGAATCTACATCCACCAAGTTAAGGAATAGCCTTGATACATTATGGCTGTGCATTGAGACCTCCTAAGCAATCTAAAAATTGTTAGTGACCGCGCTTTTACTCATAACCAATGGCTTCAACTACATTTAGATTGACGGCTTTGCGCGCGGGCCACCAGGCCGCCGCCAAGGCGATCAGCACAGCCAATGGCAATGCGATCAAGACAATCGTCATTGGAAATCGGTACGGAATCGTGAATCCGCCAATCATGGTTGCCGCGGTTTTCACTAGAAAATAGGTATTGAACATTCCGGCGATTGTTCCACTGAGCACGCCGACAATGGCGATGGCAGCGGCTTCCAGCAGAATCATTTTGCGAACCTGGCTGCGCAATCCGCCAATCGCGCGCAACACGCCAAGCTCGCGTTTGCGTTCGGCGACGGAAATGATCAGCGTGTTAACGATGCCCAAAGCAGCGATGATGATTGCCACGGCCATTTGCATGTAATTCAACACGAAAAAGCCGTTGATCAAATCCAGGATGAATTTTTTGTATTCGGTGTTGGTGTAAATGAAAGCGCGATGCTGTCCCTTCAGGGAGCGCTGAACGTCCTGTTTGATGGCGGCAACGTCTGCGCCTTTTTTGGCGATCAGGTCAATGATGTCCACTGCCGGATCATTCCAGTATCGTTTGTATAATTCGCGATCAAAAAAGACAGCGCCTTTTTCCGAAGTGTAATCTTCGATAATGCCCAGAATGGGAAAGTCGAAAGGCTCGGTCGGTGTCTGAAACTTCAATCGGTCGCCTACGCCCAGGTTATAGCGGGAAACAAAATTACGGGCGACCAGCACGCCTTCTCCACGAATGATCTTTCCTTTGACTTCGTTTTCGTCAGCGCCTTCGACGACATCGCTGACCCTGGCAAACCAGCCGCCCATATCCAGCGCAACCAGCGCCACGGAATCATCTGCATACGGAAGAAACAGAAATCGGATGTTTTCGATGCGCTGCACGCCGGGAATTTCGGCCAGCTTTTTGCCCAGGTCTTCGCTGAAATGATACGTCCGCGATCGAGCATTTTCCGATGTATTGACGATAATGTCGGCATTCAGAATTCGCTCCATCCAGTCGCTGACCGTCGTTTGATAGCTGCGAACGTAAGCACCGACTGAAAACACAAAAGACAATCCGATCATCAATGCGCCAACCGTGGCCGAAGTCCGCCTGGGCGATTGAATCATGGTGTCCACGGCAATGACGCCTTCCGCGCCAAACAGCCGATCCATCAGCGGGCGCAGCACGCGGGCAGTCAATTCGGCCAGCTTGGGCAGCAGCAAAACCATGCCAAAAATCACCAGTGCCGAATAACTGAATTGATAGCTTAACCCGACGCTAATTGGCCCAAAAGCAACCAGCAACCAGCCAACCAAAATCATTGCCAGACCGGTAAACATGCGCGCCTTGCCCAGCACGTTTTCCCGCTGGCGAGTTTCAATGTTATGCAATGCCAGAATCGGGTTCAGCCGCGAAGCCGCACGCGACGGCAACCACGCGCCAATGATCGAGCTGACAACGCCGATGGCAAACGAAGTCAGCGCATAATCCCAACGAAAGACTGGCGGTTGTTGCGTTGAAACATGGCCGAAAAGCTGCGCGGCAATCTGACTCATGACGCGCTCGGCTCCGACTGCCAAAAAGAATCCCAACACGATGCCAAGCGCGCTGCCCAGCAAGCCCATCAGCACGGATTCCGCCAGAAACATTTTCTGAACGTTTGGCCGCTCGACGCCAAGCGCGCGCAGAACGCCAATTTCCTTCCAGCGCTGATTCACAGAAATGCTGAAGCTGTTGAAGATGATGAAGACCCCGACCAGCAGGGCGATGAAGCTGGTGATGGTCATTCCGATTTTCATCGCGGAAACAGAATTTTCGATTCCCTGCCCGCGTGAAGACGGCAGCGCGACTTCAATTGCAGCAGGCAAACGTTCCCGCAAGCGGCGCTTCAATTCTTCGACGGGAACTTCCGGCTCGTTCATCAAATCAATGCGGTCGAAGTTGCGCCCGCGATTGAACACAAACTGCGCGTTGAACACATCCATCACGGCAATCTGCCCGTCAAAGATTTCTCCAATGCCAGCCGGTTTGAAAATGCCGCGCACTGTGAAATCTTTTCTGCCTTGCGAAGTCAGCAGCGGTAGTTTGTCGCCGTCTTTCAGTTTGTATTTGTCCGCAAATTTCCGCGAAATCAGAATCGAATCCGGCTGCGCCAGGGCGACCAAAGGATCGGCGATTTCTTCGCCGGATTCGTCGAACTGGTATTCGCGCAGTTCGCGGTCGCCCAGCATATCCACGCCGACAATCATCAAACTGCTTTCGTCTTCAAACGCGGTGTTGGCCAGAACTTCAATTACTGGCTGCGCGACATGCACGCCGGGTGTGTCTTTGACCGTTTCCCAAACCGATTCGGGGAAGCCGCCTTCGTTGCCGACAATTTGCAGCGTCGCCTTGCCGGCCATCTTTTCAATGGTCAGCGTCAGCGAACTGATCAACGTGACGTTGGCTGTCCGCACGGCGAAAAAAACCGCCACGCCCAGCGCAATTCCAAACACCGTCAACACAGTTCGCAGCCGATGCTGACGCCATTGCTTCCAGGTAATGCCTAATAAAACGGAAAGCATTACCGCACCTCCGCCACTAACTTTTTGGCGACGGCATCATTCACCACTTTCCCGTCGCGCAATCGTATGACACGGTCGCAATGCCGTGCTGCTTCATCGTTATGCGTCACCATCAGAATCGTCGTTCTGAATTCGCGGTGTAAATCGTCCAGCAAAGCCAGGATTTCTTCGCCGGTTTTGGAATCCAGATTCCCGGTCGGTTCATCGGCCAGCAACACGGGCGGCTGGAAAATCAGGGCGCGCGCGATGGCGATTCGTTGACGCTCCCCGCCGGACATTTCATCGGGGCGATGCGTTGCCCGCGCTCCAAGCCCAACTTTATCCAGCATCATTTTTGCGCGGCTTTCCGCTTCTTTTCTTGAGGTACCGTTCAGCCGCAATGGCAGAGCCACATTTTCTGAAGCTGTCAGAGTTGGCAACAGATTGAAGGTTTGAAAAATCATTCCGATCTTTTCGCGCCGTAACCTTGTCCGCGCGTCGTCGTTTAACGAGGCAATATTTACGCCGTCAATTTTGACTTCTCCGGAAGACGGTTCGTCCAATCCGCAGATCAGATTCAACAACGTAGATTTGCCGGAGCCGGACGGCCCCATTACCGCAACACGTTCGCCTTGGCCGATTTGCAGGCTGACGTGATCCAGCGCGTACACGACTTTTCCGACGCCGTATTCGCGCGACACATTTTCGATTTGAATCATTGCCAGGGTTCCCTCATAGGAAGAGTTTCGGTTAGGTAGGCAGCGATTCTTCCATAGCCATAAGGGAAAGTCACGACTTGGCCATGTGCATCATTTCAGGCGAGGCACGTAAACCGTAAACGGCACGGTAATGATTTTGTCTTTGCGCTGAAACTGCGACCAGATGCGGTAATTGCCCGGCCGCGGAAAGAAAGTGTCAAACACGACGTCGGGCTTGCTCGGCAACTTGGCGCGCTCTTCAAGGTTCAGATCTTCCGGAATCATCTCGGTCGGGTGCGAATGCAGATAATTCGTTCCGTCTTCACTCAGAATCAGCGTGTGGCCCCAAGCACCCAGATACGGTTTCAAATCATCCACCGGCTGCCCTGTTTTTTCATCGGTCAGGTGGTAATGCAGTTCCGCGGGCTTACCGGCAAACGGCTCCGCTGGTTCAAACTTCAATTCAAACCGGGTTCCGTCAACGGCTCTGACCAGTTTGTCGCCAATGGATTTGTCAGGCGTAAGCCTGGCTAGCGACGAAATCAAATCGCCTTTGAACCCGGCGGTCACCAGATTGTGATGCGTGACCTGCGGCGTGCCTCCGTTGGGGAAAAAGTCGCAGAAGATTTTGTAATATCCGGCCTTCGGCAATTCCGTGATGATCGTGAAACTACCGTCCGGTTGTTTGTCGGGATGAATATGCTGAAACGATTCAAAGTCCTGGCTGACAACAAACAAGTGAAACGGCATGTCGTGCAGGATGTTGAACTGTTTCACCTGCTGCCCTGTGGAAGGGTTGAAAATTGTGAAACGGAGTTTCACTTTTTGCCCGGCGCGCGGCGGCGAAGGGTTGGTTTGAATTCGAACGACGAAATCGCCATCTTCCGGCGGAGCCGCTTTCACCAGTTTCATTTTGCACTTCGGACAAGCGTCCGGCTTGTTCGAAATGACATCCGGATGCATGGGACAAACATAAAAGCTGTCGCTGCTCAGGGTCCCGGCTTTGGTCGCCACCAGCTTCATATTGCACTTGTGGCATTTGCCCGGAACTTTGGAATTGACATCCGGGTGCATAGGGCAAACATAAACAATTTGCTCCGGAACTTGTGGGTCTTGCCCAAAAACAGGCACTCCCGCCGCTGCAACGGCCAAACCACTTTTCAGAAACTCTCTGCGATTACTGCTCATAAACTACTCCAAACCAATTACTTCCCTGCTGCCGCTCGCAACCGCTGTTGCAGTTTTTCCATATCTCCGGCGACGGTCCGTGCTCCGGCAAAAAGAACCAGGGCCAACAGTAACGAAACTACCGGCGCTGAGTAAAACGCCTGATGCAAACCAATTGCCCGGAATTCCGCCGGAACCTGTTTGACGCTTTCAAAAATTTGCCCGGCGTTTGCCGCGGCTTTCAGCGCGAATTTATCGCTGAGCATTCCGACCACCTTGGAACCGAACGCTCCGCCCAGCACATACATTGCGAAAAAATAAAGCGCCATCGCCGTGCCGCGCAAATGAGGTTCGACAACATCTTGAATCGCCGGATAAACCGTCACATAGTATATGTAAAACAGCAGCCACCCCATTCCCATCAAGACAGTGAACCAAACCATTTTGTCTTTCGGCAAACTCAACGCCAGAAAAACCAGCGGAGTGGAAATCAGCAGGGACAAAGCCGCAACCAGCATTCGCCCATTGGCTTTGATTTTGCGAACCCAGTCAGCCAAAGCTCCGCCAAGCAACAATCCGACCACTCCGACTGCCCCAAGCACGGTCGCCGCGATGAAATTGGCATTCTTCAAATCCAGGTTGTAATAGCGAACCAGATACGCCGGCATATAAGCATTGACGGCGTAAGCATTGAAGTTGTGCAGCGCCCCCGCAAGGATGATCCACCACATCGTGGGAATGCTCAGCACCCGGCGATAGGGCGAAACCCCGTCGTCGTGAACGGAAACCTGAACGATTTCGGAAGCTCCGCGCGGCTGTTCCTTGATTTTCAACGCCAGCAATGCCAACACCGCTCCGGGAACGGCAGCCAGGAAAAACGCTGTGCGCCAACCGTAAGTCTGAGCCATCAGGCCGCCAAACATATTGCTGAGGAAAATTCCTATCGGCAGTCCGAGCATGAAAATCGCCATTGCGCGCGCTCGTTTATTGACCGGAAACATATCACCGATCAACGAATTTCCCGCCGGAGCACAACTCGCTTCGCCAACACCGACGCCCATTCGCATTGCAAACAACGACCAGTAACCACGAACCAAACCGCTGCCCGCAGTGAATAAACACCAGACGAAAACCCCCAAGCCTAAAATCGTCGGACGATGCCCTCGATCCGTCCACCTTCCCAGCGGAACTCCGACCGCCGCGTAAATCAGTATGAACGCCATGGTGATGTCGCCGTACTCCGAATCGCTCATCTGGAATTCGGCCATGATCAGCGGAGAAACGGCTGCCGCAATCTGACGGTCGAAAAAGTTTAGGGTATTGATGGCGAATAACACCGCCAAGGCGAACCAGGCCTGCTTTTCTGAAGTTTGATTTTGTTCCATGGTGCTTAGATGGTTGTCGGTGGTTGGTGGTCGGTTGCCGGTAACGCATTTAGAATCGGCGACCGGTCACGGAAATATTACTTGCCGGTGAAATTCGGTTTACGCTTTTGCAGGAAGGCCGAAACGCCTTCTTTGAAATCTTCGGAGCGGAAACAGTCGCCTTGATTGATGGCTTCGTATTCCAGCGCGGCAGCCAAATCGGAATTTGCAGAGGCGATCAATCCCGCTTTGATCTTGGCCAGCGCGATGCCCGGCGAAGCCGCCAGCCGTTCCGCCAGTTTGTTGACCGTGGCGTCCAATTCATCCACCGGAACGACACGGTTGATCATTCCCATTTCAAAAGCCTGCTGAGAAGAAATCGGATCGCCAAGCGCCATCAATTCAAATGCCCGGTTGTAGCCAACCGTTTGCGGCAGAAAGTAAGTTCCGCCGCCATCCGGCATCAATCCGATTTTGACGAACACCTGGCCGAAAAAGGCTTGATCGGAAGCAATGATGATGTCCGAAGCCAGCGCGTAATTGCAGCCTACGCCAGCCGCATGGCCCTGAACACGCGCGATGATCGGTTTCGGCAAATCGCGCATCGCCTGAATGCCCGGATTGACTCCGGCGCGCAGCGAAGCCGTTACGTCTGCTGTTGCCTCTCCGCTGCCAAATCCCTGCACATCGGCTCCGGCGCAAAAAGCATCGCCCGCGCCGGTCAGAACGATTACTTTGGTTTCGTCCTCGGCGGAGCGTTTGAGTTCATCGCCGATGAACTTGAAGGCTTCAAAATCCATGGCATTGCGGCGCGCAGGATTGTTGAACGTAATCCGCTTGATGCCGTTTTCCAGCGTAACCAGAACTTTGTCTGACACGGGCAGATTCTCCTGTTTGTTCGTTTGTATTGAAGAAAGGTGGAACGAAAAGCGCGCGCATTCTGGCGCAGAGGGCTGAGTTTTACAACTCAAGATGGGCATCAATCACCGCGAATGGCGACAACCGGATCAAGCCTGGACGCCCTGATCGCAGGCCACATTCCGGCAATCAACCCAACCGACGCAGAAGTCAGAAATCCAACCAGAATCGCCCAGACCGGAACGACAGCGGGAAAATTGACGATAAGCTGAAGCGCAAAGGCAAACAAAAATCCAAACGCGATTCCAATCAAACCACCGAATCCGGTCAGGGTGATGGCTTCGATCAAAAACTGAGCCAGCACATCCCGGCGTCGAGCGCCCAATGCCCGTCGAATGCCGATTTCCGGCGAACGCTCTGTCACCGAAACCAGCATGATGTTCATCACGCCGACTCCGCCAACCAGCAACCCCGCCAGAGCAATCGGAACAACCAGCGCCGCCAGCGCGACAATGATTTGCTGAACGACCTCAAAAACCTGTTCGGCGCGATTGGCTCCAAAGTTATTCGGAGCTTCGGTGGGAACATTCCGGCGAACGCGAAGCGTTGCCGTCACTTGTTCAATGACTTCATCAACGTTGCCTGCCGGTGCGCGCACGACAATCGCGACGCCTTCAATTTCGGGATACTGCTTGGCAATGGTTTCAAACGGCGCGTAAACAATGCGTTCATCCAATTCGTCGCTGCCAATGACGCCTTCACCGGAAGCCTTTGTCAGAAGGCCGATGACGCGATAAATGCGGCCATCAATCCTGAGTTCCTGATCCAGCGGATCTGTGCCTTCAAATAGCTGCGAAGCGGTTCCCTGTCCGATAACACAAACCTGAACCCGATTTTCACGCTCTGCAAAGGTGAAAAATCTGCCGCGCTCGACGCTGACGGAAACAATGTCCGGGAAGTTTTCCCAAACGCCCAGAATTAACGGATTGATTGCTTCACGGCCACGCGCCGTCATCGAAGCCTTGTTTGCCGAAGGCCCATAACTGCCGCGAATTTTTTGCGGAGAAACTGCTTGCGGCTTGTCCAACGCCGCCCCGGCCAGCGCGTCTTCGTACGTCAGGTCTTTGCGTTGTCGCTCTTCGGCAGAAGGGCGCTGAAACGATGGCCCGATCCTTTCTTCTTTGGTGAAGTAGATGACGTTCGGCGCGCTCTTTTCGCTGACCGCCGCCACACGCGCAGATAACCCAGTCAACACGGCCCCGACCATCACCACCACAGCCGTGCCGATGACCACGCCAAGCAAGGTCAGCGCAGACCGCAGCTTGTGCGCGCGCAAGCTGTCGAACACGGTAATAAAAGTGTCTTTGAGAATCTGTGTTTGCATTTCACTCAAGATGTTAGACGATGGATGACAAGTGTCAGGACTGGGCCACTATCTAAAATCTGACATCAGGCACCTGTCATCTGGTATCTATTCTTTTCTCAACGCCTCAATCGGACTTAGCCGGGATGCTCTGCGAGCAGGAAAAACGCCAAAAACAATGCCGACGGTGCAGGAAATCAGAATGGCGGCAAACAATGCCCACAAAGGCACCGCAATCGGAAACCCGCTCAGTTTCGCCGAAATCCAAACCAAGCCAGTTGAAATCAGCGTGCCAACCAAACCGCCCGCCAAGGTTAGCAGTGACGATTCCAACAGAAACTGCGCCAGTATGTCTTTACGCCGAGCGCCAATCGCCAATCGAATGCCAATTTCACGCGTTCGCTCCGTCACGGAAGCCAGCATCATGTTCATTACCACAATGCCGCCGACTCCCAGCGCAATCGCTGTCAGCGGGTAAAGCACCGAGCCGACAATTCTGGTCAACATGCTGGTCACGGCTTCAACGCTTTTGGCCGTGATGATGCTGAAATTGTCGTTGTCGCCATAAGCCAACCGCCGCTCGGTTCGCATGCCGAACCGAGCGATTTCTTCGACTTGTTCGTTGGGAACATCAACTCCGGGTTTGGGTTTGACCAGCATGGAAATCGAACGCGAACGCGCGCCGAACACTTTGGCAAATGTGCCCAGCGGAATCTGCACGAATCCGTCCTGCGAAGCTCCAAACGACGAACCACGCGGCACGGCGACGCCGATGACTTCATATTCGGCGGAACCGAGCTTGATGAATTGGCCAAGAGCGTCACGGTCGGGAAACAGAAATTCGTCCACGTCCGAACCGATGACACAAACCGAGCGACGGTTTTCATCGTCGAAATCGGTCAACTCCCGTCCGCGAGCGATTTTGATCGTTGAAAGCGCGGCGATGTTTGCGGTTACTCCCTGCACGGCAATTCCCTGCAGAGAATTGTTGCCGCGCTGGGCCGGAAGCGACGCATCAATCTGCGCGCCGATTTCCATGCGGTCGCCAATACGTTCGCGCAATCCTGCAATGTCTTCGATGGTGATGTCAGGACGTTTGGAAAGCGCTTCGGCAAAAGATTGCGCGTCACCTAAAAAATCCTGGAAGGAGGCTTTTTCAATTCGTGCAATCCCCGGGCCCAGTTCGGAAGCCGTCTGTTTAATGTAAACCTGCGCGCCTTCCAACAACGCAGCAACAAACGTCACGACGGCAACTCCAATGACGATGCCGATGACAGTCAGAATCGAACGCAGCCGATTGGCCAGTATGGCGCTGAACGCGACGCGAAATGCTTCGCCCCAGCGCGAAAAGCCAAACCCGGCAAGGTGAAGCCCAGCCGAAGTCGGCTTCGCTGAAATTGATTCGGAAATAACAGATTCGTTTGTAGTGATTGTTGGGT
>CAYLJQ010000206.1:0-10020 GCA_964383955.1 uncultured Heliomicrobium sp.
CTGTGAGAAGTGAAACGTGAACATCCCTTCACATTTCAATCACTCCGCTTAGGTAGTTCTACCTAACGAAGTTCGTAGTTCTACCCAATGCAAAAGGGTAGTCCCACCGATTACAGACGCTGCTCGTTGTTGCATTCTTCAGCCCGTTCACAAAAAGCAATTCCAGCATACAGGAGACTCATGAAGGTCTTGATTGTCGAAGACCATGCCGACATGCGCCAGTTGATCCGCTCAGTGGTCAACGATCTGGCCGAAACCGTCGTGGAATGTGAGGACGGCGCAGAAGCGGTTGCGGCCTACACGGCGCAGCAGTTCACCTGTGAAGACTGGGTGCTGATGGATGTGGAAATGCCGGGTGTGGATGGGCTGGAAGCGACGCGGTGTTTGCGCGCGGCCTTTCCCGATGTGCGGATCATCATCGTCACGCAATACGGAGATACACATTTGCGCGCTGCCGCCACGCTAGCAGGAGCTTGCGGCTACGTGCTGAAAGAAAACTTGTTGAGCATCCGCCAGATGCTCGGCAATCCAAGGACCTAAGGGGAATTTATGATGAATAGACAACGATGCATAACAGGGTTGATCGTCATCCTGGGATTGATTCTGGGATTCGGCATTTGGCAACAGCGCAGTCAGGCTGCCGGACCGAACCGGCAAGGAGTTCAACAGGTTGCGTCCTCAGCCGTCGGCGAAGGGCTGGTTAGTCCAGCACTTCGCCCGGCCATCGCAGAACCGATGGCGACCATCACGGTGCAAAGTCTCTTCGATGGAGCAGCCAATGCTGCCAATTGTCCGGGCGTGAATTGCCGTCTGCGCGATGCGATTGCGGCAGCAGTGGCGGGCGACACGATAGATTTTTCGGTCACCGGCGTGATCGCGCTGCATTTTGGTGAATTGGTCATCGACAAGAACCTGACCATCAATGGGCCGGGCGCAGCGCAGTTATTGATTTCCGGTTTTAACAACACTCGGATCTTCAGAATCCTCCCAGGCGTCACGGTCGCGCTCAGCGGGATGACGGTGGCAGAAGGACGGCATATCGACATCGGCGGCGGCATTTACAACAGTGGCACTTTGACCATTGTTGACAGCATTTTCTCTCGCAATTTTAGCGGGCAGGGCGGTGGTGGCATCTTCAACGATGGCATCTTGACTGTTACCAACAACACGTTTTCCAGCAATAATATCGCCCTTCAAGCTTCTGGCGGTGGCATTTCCAACTTTGGTACCGCAACTGTTATCAACAGCACATTCTTCGCCAATTTATCCGGACCCAGGCGGTGGTATTCACAACAACGGCACCTTGACCATCATCAATAGTACGTTTTCAGGCAATGTGGCCGACGTAGGCGGGGCTATTTACCATACCGGAGACCGTATATTGACTATCATCAACTCTACGATTTCAGACAATAGCGCTCTCCAAGGGGGGGGGATTGCTGCTGGTAGCGTCATTTCCAGGAACTCAATCATTGCCGGGAATCTCGCTAACATAGGCCCGGATGTCATTAGCACTCTCACCTCGCTGGGCAACAACATAATCGGTAATAACAGGAACCTGACAATAACTCCCGCAACCGGCGACCTGATCGGCACTCAAGCCAATCCCATTAATCCGCTGCTGGCACCGCTAGGGAATTACGGAGGGGCGACGCAAACGTACGCGCTGCTGCCAGGCAGTCCAGCCATCAACGCGGGCAACAATTGCGTGCTGACCAATACCTGCGCCAGTGACAATCTTGGCTTCAACCTGACGACCGACCAGCGCGGCGCAGGTTTTAACCGCATAGTCGGCAGCGCGGTGGACATTGGCGCGTTTGAATCGCGCGGGTTCACGCTGGCCATTGCAGGCGGCAATAACCAAAGCGCGGCGCCGGGTTCGGCCTTCGCCTTGCCCCTAAGCGTGACGGTGAGTTCCGCCAACAGCGAACCGGTCAATGGCGGACAAGTCACATTCACGCCACCCGCCAGCGGAGCCAGTGCCAGCATTGCGGGCAATCCGGCGACGATTGTCGGCAGCACGGCCACCAGCGGCACGCTCACTGCCAACACGATCCAGGGCGCAGGGTACACCGTTATTGCCAGCGCCAAGGGCGCAACTGGGATCAGTTTTTCGTTGACCAATATCGACCCAAGCAACACTGCGCCGATGTTTACGCCTGCGGCGGCGATTTCGCTTGAGCAAGGCCATACTTCCTCTAACCGCTTTATTATCGGCACGGTCAGTGATGCGCAAACCGCAGCAGGCAGCTTGACGGTCACGAAAATCGCTGGAGGGACGGCCACCGGCATCTATCCCTACAGTATCACCAATGCAGGCGGCACGATCTCTATGTTGGTGTATGTCGAATGCTGGGCGACTTCCGGCACCGTTCGGTTTCAGGTTTCCGATGGCATCCTGACCAGCACGGGAGACTTGCCAGTCACCGTAACGGCCCACGTGGTTCCGACACTGACCTATGGAAATGTTTCGGTGCCCGTTGGAGCTTCCACGACCAATTCGCCAACAAGAACGGGTAACAGCAGTTTCAACGGCTATAGCGTGCAATCGAAGGGAACCTACACAGGCACGATTTCCGTCGATGTATTCGGTGTCGTTTCAATCAGTGAAGCGGCTCCGGTGGGAACGCACACCATCACGATTCGGGCGACGGACATTTGCGGCGCGACGCGCGATGCCAGCTTTACCCTGACGGTGGTTGCGGGAACAGTCGGCGGCTTGCAATTTTATCCTCTGGCGCATCCGGTTCGGTTGTTGGACACGCGAGCGGGGCAAACAGGCTGTGATTCGCCGGAAGCGATGATTGCTGGTGGCACGGCGCGCACGCAGACGGCGGCGGGCAGGACGTGGGATGGCTTGACGATTCCCGCCAATGCCAGGGCATTGACAGGAAATATCACCACGGTCGAATCCGGCGGAGGCTTTCTGACCTTGTTTCCCAGCGATGTCACGCGGCCCCTGGCGGCGAATTCCAACTTCGCGGCCAATCAGGTGTTGAACAATGTGTTTACGGTCGGACTCGGCGCGGGCGATGGCGCTTTCAATATTTACGTCACGACAAATACCAACGTCGTTGTGGACATAACGGGCTATTACGCGCCGCCGTCCGCCAGTGGTTTGTATTTTCATCCATTGCCCAAACCTGTGCGGTTATTGGACACGCGCGTTGGGCAAAGCGCCTGCTTTACGCCGGGAGCGCCGCTGACGGCTGGCACAACAATGACTCAGCTTGGCACGACGACGTGCGACGGCGTGTTAATTCCAGCTGGCGCGCAATCGTTGGTGGGCAATGCGACAACCGTCAATTCGCAAGCCAACGGATTTCTGACGTTATTCCCGGCGGATGCGGCAAAACCGTTGGCCGCGAGTTCCAACTTCCAAACGGGCGTCAATATAAACGCGCCCTTTACTGTGGGGCTGTCGCCGAGCGGCCAGTTCAACATTTACACGCTGGCTCAGACAGATTTGGTGGTGGATGTGCTGGGGTATTACAGCACGCAGTTGAATGATTCCAATGGCCAGGGTTTGTTGTTCACTCCATTATCAACGCCCGTGCGTTTGCTGGATACGCGCGCGGGGCAAACCGGCTGCTTTACGCCAGGAACGCCAATGGCAGGCAACACGGAATACTTGCAAGCCGCAACCGGCACTTGCACGACAATTCCCGCTACTGCGAAAGCGGTCGTGGGAAACGCGACCACGGTCAACGTCACTGCCAACGGCTTTCTGAGATTCTGGCCGAGCGATACGACACAACCGAGTGTGGCGACCTCCAATTACCGCAGCAGCACGGTCTTTAATCGCCACTTTATCGTAGCGCTCGGGGCCGACGGAGCCTTTAAGCGTCTCGCTTCCACGCAAACGGATTTAGTCATAGACCTGTCGGGATACTTTGCGCCTTGACGCCGGTTGAAAGAAATTCCCCCAGACTGGTCATCGCTGAAAAGGAAATGGGCGCGAAAAGGAACTTACCTTTTCGCGCCCATTGTTTTGGCCTTGCGCTGAATTAGGCAATCGCCGGATCAATGCCATCCGGGTTTACGCCCAGGTCGGCAATCGCTTGCGCGGCTTTCTTGGCGTTGAATTTGCCGTCGCGAGCCAGTTTCGACAATGCCGCAGCCACGATTGACTCGGCGTTGATTTCGAAATGGCGGCGCAGGTAATCGCGGTTTTCACTGCGGCCAAAACCATCCGTTCCAAGCGAAACCAGTCGCCCATTCAGCCACGGAGCCACCTGATCAGACACGATCTTCATGTAATCGCTGGAAGCGATAATCGGGCCTTCAGTGCCTTCCATTACTTGCTGGATGTAAGGTTTCTTCTCAGCTTCGGTTGGATGCAACCGATTCCAACGCTCGGCACGCAGTGCGTCGCGGCGCAGTTCGTTGTAACTGGTAACGCTCCAAACATCGGCGGTGATTTTGTATTGATCGGCCAGAATCTTCTGGGCGCGCAGCACCTCACCCATCATCGGGCCGCTGCCGAACAGTTGTACTTTGGCTTTGCCTTTGGCCACGCCGTTGAGCTTGTAAATCCCTTTGATGATGCCTTCTTCGACACCTTCAGGCATTGCCGGCTGGACGTAGTTTTCGTTGTAAACCGTGATGTAATAAAAACGGTCTTCGCCTTGCTGGAACATGCGCTTCAGGCCGTCCTGAACGATGACGGCAATTTCATAGGCATAAGCGGGATCGTAAGCCGCGCAGGTAGGAACGGTGCTGGCCAACAAATGGCTGTGGCCGTCCTGATGCTGCAAGCCTTCGCCGTTCAGCGTGGTGCGTCCGGCGGTCGCGCCGACCAGGAAGCCTTTGCCGCGCGCGTCTGCAAACGCCCAGGCAAAATCGCCAATGCGCTGGAACCCAAACATCGAATAGAAGATATAGAAGGGAATCATGTCTACGCCGTAATTGGCGTAAGCCGTTCCGGCAGCCGTGAACGATGCCATCGAACCGGCTTCGGTGATTCCTTCTTCCAGAATCTGGCCTTCTTTCGATTCCTTGTAATAAAGGAACATGTCCGAATCGTGCGGGGTGTAAAGCTGTCCCTGGCTGGCGTAAATGCCCACCTGGCGGAACAGCGATTCCATTCCGAAAGTGCGGGCTTCGTCGGGAACAATCGGCACGACGCGTTTGCCAAGATTCTTGTCCTTGGTCATTAACAGCGTCAGCACGCGAACGAAGGCCATCGTCGTGGAAACTTCGCGGCCTTGCGAACCGTCAAGCGATTCCTTGAAAAATTCCAGTGGCGGAATCTGAAGCTTTTCGTCTCTGATGACTCGCGCAGGGACGGCGCCGCCCATCGCTTCGCGGCGAGATTTCATGTATTTGATCTCTTCGCTGTCCGGCGCGGGCACATAGAATTTCGCCTTCTTGGCGTCTTCTTCTGAAATCGGCAGTTCAAACCGCTTGGTGAAATTGACCAGATCAACTTCTTCCAGCTTTTTAGCTTGGTGGGCCAGATTACGGCTTTCTCCGGACGAACCCATTCCGTAACCTTTGACGGTTTTGGCCAAAATCACGGTCGGCTGGCCTTTGGTTTCATAGGCGCGCTTGTAGGCTTGGTAAACTTTGATCGAATCGTGACCGCCGCGGCGCAAACGCCAGATGTCATCGTCGGTCAAATGTTCGACAAGTTTCAGCAGCTCCGGATATTTGCCAAAGAAATGATCGCGAATGTATTTGCCGTCTTTCGCGCGGAAGGCCTGGTATTCGCCGTCAACGCATTCTTCCATGCGTTTGAGCAATAAACCCGTCTTGTCACGCGCCAGCAAATCATCCCAGCCACTGCCCCAGACGACTTTGATCACGTTCCAACCGGCACCGGCAAATGCGGCTTCCAGTTCGTTGATGACCTTGCCGTTGCCGCGCACAGGACCGTCCAGACGTTGCAGGTTGCAGTTGATGACGAACACCAGGTTGTCCAGTTTTTCGCGGCTGGCCAGCGTCAATGAACCCATTGATTCAGGTTCGTCCATTTCGCCGTCGCCCAGGAACGCCCAAATCTTTCGATCGGTCGCCGGGATCAATCCGCGATTTTCCATGTAGCGCATAAACCGCGCCTGATAGATCGCGTTCAGCGAAGCCAGTCCCATCGAAACCGTCGGGAAGCTCCAGAAATCCGGCATCAGCCACGGATGCGGATAGGACGAAAGCCCTTCGGTGTCGCGCAATTCGTGGCGGAAATTTTCGATGTGCTGCTGCGTCAGGCGGCCTTCCAGAAACGCGCGGGCGTAAATGCCCGGGCTGGCGTGGCCCTGAAAGTAAACAAATTCACCCGGCTGATCGCCGATTGCTCCACGGAAAAAGTGGTTGAAGCCGACTTCCAACAATGTCGCGGCGGAAGCGAAAGTCGAAATGTGCCCGCCAATGCCAGCATCTTTTTTGTTCTGCTGGACAACCATCGCCAGCGCATTCCAGCGGATGGCGCTTTTGATTTTGCGCTCTAAAGCCAGATTGCCCGGATAGGGAACATCGTCTTCGGGACGGATCGTATTGATATATGGCGTGTTAAATCGCGGAGGCAGATTCAATCCCAGGGCCCGCGCGCGTTGTGTCAAAGCGTTTAAGAGGTAAGCCGCTCGTTGTTGCGGGTTTTCTTCATCCAGAATTTGATCCCAGGCTTCCAACCATTCAGAGGTTTCTTGCGGATCAATGTCCGCGACTGATGAGGGCGGTTCTGATTTAATTTCTTCTTCGAGTTTAGCTTTTGCTTGCATTGCTTCTTGATTCCTTCAGGGAATGAGACCTGGCTTGCTGGCAACTAAAATTACAGCTTGCGCAGAATTGGCGCGGGGCTGTTAGCAAGTTTCCAAGTCGCTTTTCGATGAGTTTCATTGTGATGACGTGGTGTCGAAGTAGGCAGGCACTATAACCCAAACTTGGCGCAGAGTCGAAACGGATGCTGCTCTCAGCATCTCTTAAATTTATTTTGGGAGTTGAAATAATCTGATGACCCAAATGGCGAAATAAACTAGAGGCAAAAAAGCGGCTAGCTCTGTGGTGCTGAATCTTTGCCAACGTCCGCTCAGTAATCTTTGGCGAACAACCTCATCTTTGGGGACGCTGCCAACGAACAGCAATCGCGGCGGATTTCGATTTTCGTCCGTCCACTTTTTCTTACTGCTCAACAGGTCGAACGCGATTCCAACCTGCGTTCGATAAAAGTCAGCCAGGAAATTATCCGTTCGGCCAAAATGAAACCAAACCAGCGCTAGAAAGCCACCCAGATAAGAAAGCGCCCGGACGTGCTGCGAGTAATCTTTGTGAAAAGACAGGCCCACCAACCCTGATTCAATTGTCAGAAAGAAATTGAACCGTACCCACATTCGCGAAAAATGATCGGTCAAATACCGGGCTTTCAATTCGTAATCTTTCAGCAAGAAATCTTCGCGTTCCATCGTTGCTGAATCCTCCTAATTGAAGGTCATAGTTCAAATTTTTCCAGATAATCTGGTATCTCAACCTGCCAGCCGAATTTTTCAATGATCTTTTGTTTCAATGCTTCCTGGGCCTTCGGCTCTCCATGAACCAGAAAAACTTTCCTCGGCGCGCGCTTGAAGCCGCCCAGCCAGCGCAGAATTTCTTTGGAATCGGCGTGTGCGGACAGGTTTTCCAGTCGTTCGATTTTGGCGCGGACGGGAACGTACTGGCCGAAGATTTTCATTTCCGGTTCGCCATCCAGCAATCGGCGTCCGCGAGTGCCTTCAGCCTGGAAGCCGACAAAAATGACTGTGTTTCGTTCATCCGGTAGCCGTTTGCGCAGGTGGTGCAGGATTCGTCCGCCTGTGGCCATGCCGCTTGCGGAAATAATGATGGCGGATTCGTCGCGGTTGTTGATGGCTTTGGATTCGTCGCGGGTTCTGGCCAGATTGAACCGCTGCGTCGCCAGCGGGTTCCGACGGTCGTCCATCAAGTCTTTCATTTCCAGATCGTGATCTTCTTTATGGTTCAGATACAGCCGCGTTGCGCTGGAAGCCATCGGGCTATCCACATACACCGGAATGATCGGAATGCGGTTTTCGTCTTCCAGTTCGCGGATCAAATACAGCAGCAGTTGCGTACGTCCAACGGCAAAGGACGGAATCACAATCTGGCCTCCGCGTTTGACGGTTTCGGTGATGATTTCGGCAAGCCGGGCTTTGACGTCGAATTCAACGTGTTCGCGGTCGCCGTACGTGGATTCGACAACGATGTAATCAGCTTCTTCGACCGTCGAAGGATCATGAATGATCGGTTCGTTGTACCGGCCAAGATCGCCTGTCATGACGACTCGGCGCGTGGCTCCGTCGTTGCATTCCACATCGAACAGCACAAAGCCGGAACCCAGAATGTGTCCGGCAGTGACGAATTCGAACGTGAGCTTTTTCGTCAGCTCGATTCGCTTGTGGTAATTGACGGATTCCATCAATCGGCAGGCAGCGTTGGCGTCTTTTTCCGTGTAAAGCGGCAACGCCGGATGATGTTTTGACGAACCGGACTTATTGGCATATTCGGCGTCTTCTTCCTGCAAACGCGCGGAATCCGGCAGCATAATGCGCGCCAATTCCACTGTCGCCGGAGTCGCATAAACCGTGCCGTCAAATCCGTCGCGCACCAGCCGGGGCAAATAGCCTGTGTGGTCAATGTGTGCATGCGTCAAAATGACGGAATTGATGGAAGCCGGATTGACCGGAAACGGATCCCAATTTCTCAGCCGAAGCTGTTTCATTCCTTGAAACAAACCGCAATCCACCATGACGCGATAGCCGCCGACTTCGAGCAGATGTTTTGACCCGGTGACGGTGCGCGTCGCTCCCAGAAATTGAATATTGGCCATTGATGTTTCTCCTCCGATGCGCTGGTTGTACCACAATTATTTTCCAAGTCATAAAGTCGCAAGATTGGCACTTGGCGAAGTCCGCCGACTTGAGCATACTTTGCGCGGCCACCGCAGGTTCCCCCGTAAGTTTCCCGAGCGAGCAGTATCCGCTCATCCATTTTCAAGGAGAATTATGAAGAAAATTCTGTTTTCACTGGTTGTCGTTTGCTGCCTGGGCTTCAGTTCCGCCATCGCAGCTTCGTCGTCGTTGTTCAGTTTCAAGATCAAAGCCGACATCCCATTCGATTTTCAGGTTGGGAAAAAGAAAATGCCGAAAGGCGATTACATCATCGAATCAGTCGGTTCCAGCAACACGATTTTGATTCGCAAAGAAAAAGGCGGCAAAGCCGTCAATGTGATGACCGTTGTGGACAAGCACACGGACAAACACAAATCCAGGCTGATGTTCCGCCGGTATGGCGATCAGTATTTCCTGGCGCGCATTTGGGATGGTTCCAGCGAAACCGTCCTGAAGATCGAAAAGTCGAGCGCTGAAAAGAAGGTTGCCAAACTGTTCAAAGACCAATCCGGCAAGGACGAAGACGAAGTTCCCGTCACTGACAAATAGTCGCTGATAAACTACTGGCAAAACAAAAAACCTGGAGCTTCGCGTTTTGAACAAAG
This sequence comes from uncultured Heliomicrobium sp., assembly GCA_964383955.1. GTDB lineage: Bacteria > Acidobacteriota > Blastocatellia > RBC074 > RBC074 > RBC074. Next base: position 9,482 of record CAYLJQ010000206.1, read on the forward strand.
CTCCAGGTTTTTTTGACGTTTGTGGCAGTTATTCACACCTTTTTGCGGCGCGATATCAGCGGCACTGGGCGACTTTGAGGCTGTGCTCGTTGCCGTCCTCGCTCAATTCTGTAATCCGATCCTTTAACAATGACGGTTTTGCACATTTCGTAGAGCCGCGAACGCAATCTGACTCCTACACGGTCGGTCAGCGTTTCTTCGTTGGGAGTACCTGGTTCGTCCAGATAGTTGGTCGTGAAGATCGTCAGTTTACGGTCGTTGTAGCGATTATTGATGATTTGAGCCATCGTATCGCGCACCCAGTCTGTGGGTTTCATCGCGCCAAGTTCGTCCAGCACCAGGACTTCAGCGCCATAAACAGGTGCCAGCACGCCCAGTTCCGAAGACTTTGAAACTGCGCTATAACTGTTTTGGATTTCTTTTAGCAGGTCGCTGAAATCGTAAAAAAGACAGGGAATTCCTTTGCCAAGCATTGCTTTGATTATTCCCACCGCCAAGTGAGTTTTTCCCACCCCGCATGGCCCCATCAACAACAATCC
>CAYLJQ010000207.1:0-9983 GCA_964383955.1 uncultured Heliomicrobium sp.
CGTCTTTCTGCGCAAGCTGCGTGACCATGTGCCGCGCTCCGGGAATTTCTGCGAAGTGCGTGGCATCAAGCGCGTGATGTTGGTGCAGCAAATCGAAAAAGCGGGTTTTCAGCGGCGACAAATCTTCGTCGGTTGGTTCGCGGTTGAAATGATCCATGAAGATTTGGTGCGCAACGCCGGAATCGCTGACGTGCGGGCAGTTTGTCCACGAAGCGCCAATTTCCATTACGCCGTGCGTTTCGGCGACAGCGCGGGTAAAGCAAATCGTATCCACGTGACTGGTGTCGGTCAGCGTTCCGTCAATATCGAGTATGGCAAGTTTCATTTTTCAGTTGCGGGGAAATTTCTCCCACGAAATCACACGAAGAAAACACGAAGCAATCCAAAGATAGTTTGTTCTTCTTCGTGAAACTTCGTGTGTCTTCGTGGAAGAAACGATTTCTTGAAGCTCAGGTTTCAGTCAGCATCGTTCGAGCTTCCCAAAGTTCGGGGAAGAATTTTTTGTCCAGCGTCATTTTCAGGTACGACGCGCCGCTGCTGCCGCCTGTGCCGAGCCGCACGCCGATGGTTCGTTCGACCATTTGAATGTGGCGCAGTCGCCAACTAACGATCAGTTCATCGAATTCCGTCAGCCGTTCGCAAACATCAATCCAATCGCGGTTGCGGCGTTCGTCCCGGTAAATCGCCTGAATCGCTTTGGCGCGCGCGTTGTACTTTTCTTCTTCACTGGCATCGGCGGCAAGATCTGGCATGACGCCAAGCGCAGACAATGCGTCAAAGAAAACATCGCGCAACGACGGTTCGCTCAGTCGCCGTTTAAGCTGCGCCAGCATTTCCGGCGAAGCTTCGTGAAAACGCAGCATCTTTTCGTCTTTCATCCCGCACAGGAATTCGATTTCGCGAAACTGTTCAGATTGAAAGCCGCTGGCCGGTTTCAGCTTGTCGCGAAACGCCAAAAAGTGCGTCGGCAGCATGGTTTCCAGAATGGTGAACTGTTCGACCAACACGCGAGCGATTTCGGTGCAGCGGCGCAACAATCGCGCGGCTTCGTAAACTTGATCGGTGTCGGGATTTATCGCGGCTGTGCGCAGGCTGGCAACCACGGCGTCCAGTTCGTGAAGCAATTGTTTGAACCAAAGCTCGTAGGTCTGATGAATGATGATGAACAGCAATTCGTCGTGATGCGGCGGCGAAGATTGCAATTCTTGCAGGCGAATCAATTCTTCTATGCGCAGGTAATTGCCGTACGTCAGTTGATCGGATTCTGGTTTGATCGGTGATTGCATAAAACTCAATCGGTCAAATAAACCTCGAACAGTTGTTCGATTGCCGGTGCGCCAAAGGTTTCGGACGGATGTTCTTCCACCAGCTTAAAGCCAAATTTGTCGTACAGATGCCGCGCGGCATGCAGCCCGACAATCGTTCGCAAGTACACGCGTTTGAATCCATTGCGGCGGCAAAACCCCATCGCTTCGCTCATCAGTTGATTGCCCAAGCCTTTGCCTGCGTAGCTTTCATCGGCAATGAACCATCGCAATCGTGCGCCTTCGGTTTCGTGGCGGCTGCCGTCAATGGCTATAGAAGCTACGATCTTGTCCCCATCCATTGCCAGCCAGAAACCGTCGTGCGCAGGGTTAAAGCGGCTGTGGAATTCGCCCATTTCGGCGGCAACCATCGCTTCAAACTGAATCCCAAAATTCCAATGGCGGCTGTAATACGTCCCATGCATTTCCACCAATTTGCCAATGGCTCCGGGGCGATAACCGCGAACTGTGATCTGGCTCATTGTTCATTCCCTTCCGGTTTGAGCGTTGGCCGTTCGGCATCTTTGGGTCCGTAACTGAAAATGGCTCCGCTGGAACCGACGGCCCAGCCACGATCCGGCGCGATGAAAAACACTCGCGCCAGGTTGGAGCGAGTGCCGGGCGATTCCTCTTGCCAAGCCAATCCACCGTCGGTTGTGTGCAGCAAGGTTCCGCGATCTCCGGTAATCCAACCCTGTTTCGCATTGACGAAAGTCGCGTCATTCAGCGTTTGTTGTGTGCCGGAGTTTTGCCGCTGCCAACGAACGCCGCCGTTCCCGGTTGAAAGAATCACGCCGTCATTGCCGACAGCCCAGCCACGGTTGGCATCAACAAAATGCACAGCGCGCAAACTGGTGGTGACGCCGGTCGGCTGTTCGCTCCAGGTTTGGCCGCCATCAACCGTGCGTAACACCAACCCGCCCGCGCCGACGATCCAGGCTTGCTGCGCGTCAATCGCCGAAATGTCGTACAGAATTTTGCGCGTTTGAATGATTTGCAGCTTCCAGGTTGCGCCGCCGTCCGTTGTTGTTTGAATTGTTCCAAGCTCTCCAACCGCCCAGCCGATACGATCATTTGCAAACGCCATTCGCAGCAACACTGGATCAGGTGCGGGCTTTGGCTCTTCGACTTCAATTGTGTCTTTTGTCGTTTTTCTGATGGTTAGCGATTGGTTCGGTTGCAACGGAGGCTTCGCCAATTGCGCTTCCGTCCACAGTGCGCCGCGATCTTCAGTGCGCAGCAGGAAGACGCGTTCGTGCCATTGAAGCTCCGGGCGGCGATTGAACAAACCGAATTCGCCCAGCACCAGCAGACGCTTTTCATCAAGCGCCCACAAATCCAGCAACGGCTCTTTTTTCATTTTTGGCGGCAGCAAAGCGGGTTGCCAACGCCCGCCGCCGTCTTCGGTTGAAAGCAGCATTCCATTGCTGCCTGCCGCCCAGCCGCGTTGGCGATCAACGAAAACAATTGCGGTTAGTTTGGAAAGTACTCCGCTGGATTGTTGCGTCCAGGCGAGTTGTTGCGCGGTTGATTTCGAAGACGCTAGTGTGAAATCGCCAGCCTGGAAAACCCAAAAAAGCAGAACGAACAGGAATGGGAAAAGGCCAAGTTTCGCGTAGTGACGGCTAAATTCAAACGCCGCTGACGCGGCGGAAAGATTGGCGAATGCTTTTGCCTGTTTGATGTTCATGCTTTTGTTACAACCGTCACCGTTGTTAGCGGGCAATGATGCGCATCCAGTAACCCAGCGTCGTAATGGTCATCAGCTTATCAATTGTTTTGAACTTGTTGCCAGGCACGACCACGGTGTCGCCAGGGATCAGGAACACGTCCTGGGCTTTGCCGCGTTCGATTTCCTTCATATTTACAGGCAAAGCAATTGTGCCGCCTTCTTTTTGCATACGCAGCACGGCGACTTTCGACAAATCGCCGAAACGGGTGATGTAACCGGCTTTGGCCAACGCTTCGGTGACCGTCATGCGCCGCGTCATTTCGTAAATTCCAGGCTGCGCCACATCGCCAATGACCATAAATTTCAAGCTGTGAACTTGCGCGATCTGAATGGAAACTTTCGGCTCGCGTATGTATTCGGACAGCTTTTCTGTGAATTCCTTTTCCAGCTCTTCGATGGTGCGGCCGGCAATGTTGATATGGCCGATTAGCGGATAACTGATTCGCCCATTCGGCGGAATGATCAAATTCGCGCGTGAATAGTTCGGCTGATCAAACACGTCAACCGAAATCACGTCTTCCGGGCCAAGCCGCGTTGTCGCAAAAAAGTTGTTGATGTACGGCAGAACTGCCGCTTCTTCTTCGGACTGGCTTTCGCGGCGCAAGGATTGGCGTTCGGCGTCAGAGATGGATTTGGCTTGCGTTTCGTTGGCGACTTTCTTGTCAGCGGTTTTGCTTTCCTGTGGCTTGGGAGCTTTGTCCAAATCGGATTGGGCAAACACAAACACGGGAACAAGCAGCGTTAATAAGATTGCGAAAAGGGGATTGCGGAAAAATTTCATAACAACCTCCAGCTATCTTCCGTAACCAAACAGCACGACTTTAATGGTTTTGAACATAATCCAAATGTCGAACAGCAGCGAGACGTTTTTGATGTAGTACAGATCGTACTGCAATTTCTGCAGGGAGTCTTCCACCGAGGCGCCGTAACCGTAATTGACCTGTGCCCAGCCGGTCAGCCCAGGTTCTACCAAATGGCGCTGGGAGTAAAAGGGAATTTGTTCCGTCAGTTGTTCGACGAACACCGGGCGTTCGGCGCGCGGACCAACGAAGCTCATGTCGCCGCGCAGGATGTTGATGAATTGCGGAATTTCGTCAATTCGGGTTTTGCGCAAAAAATTGCCAATGCGGGTGATGCGCGGATCGCGTTCTGCTGCCCATTGGGCAACGCCGCCTTTTTCGGCATCCTGTCGCATGGAGCGGAACTTGATGATTTTGAATGTTCGCCCATTTTTGCCCACGCGTTCCTGGGTGTAAAAGACCGGGCCGGGCGAATCCAGCTTGATGGCAATGGCGGCCAGCAGAGCAATGGGCAATGACAAAAGACTCCCAATGATCGCCATAAACAAATTGAACAACCGCCGGATAAATCCCCATACGGTGCTGCGTTTTCCGCCGCCTGAAAAGATGATCCAGCTTGGCCGCAACATTTCAACGCTGATTTTGCCAGTCAGTTTTTCGTAAAGCGCGGTGCCTTCTTCGATGGCGGCCTGGCCCTGCAAACGAATTTCCAGCAACTGGTCAACAGGCAAATGGCCTCGCCTGTCTTGCAGGGCGACCACAACGCGATCAATTTTTTCTTCTTCCACGATTCGGGTCAGATCGCCAACCGCGCCCAGCACTTTGCGCGAGAACGCCACTTTTCCGGTTTCTCGCGAATCGCTTTGACTGATCAACTCTGTCCCGATCATCTTGGGATCTTCCGAAATGTAGCCGGAAACTTTGTAGCCCAGATCGCGCCGCAACATGGCTTCGTGCGCAACTTCCAGAGCCAGCTTGTCAGTGCCGACAATCAGCAAGTGATCGCCCATGACTGGATGCCGCATGATCCAGTGAATTCCCAGGCGCCAAACGATCATCACCGTCAGGGCCATGATCAAGGCCATCACCGGCACTCCATTGCCGTAACGAACCAATTCATCGCCCTCCAGTTCCTGCAAATATCCCAGCAAGAGCGTTGGGCGCAGCGCAAAAATTCCTCCCAGCACAATCAACACCGTGCCAACAGCCTGGAACAAATCCGTCAACAATTCGCGCCGCAGCCTGGGTTTGGACACGTTGTAAAGGTCGAACAGGTAAAAGATGATTTGGCTGACGGCCATCGGCAATGCAATTTTGTAAATTCCGCGCTGTTCGAAAAAGATCGAATTGAAATGTTCGGGAAACCGAAAGTAGAGGCCGAGTGTTGCAAACGAAAAGATTATTCCGGCTTCAACCAGAAAGAGAATCGAAATTTTGAGCCAGATATTCTGACGGATCACGTGTGTATGTGGCTGGTGGTTGGCGGTGGGTGGCCGGACTTCGACATTAACATCAGGCGAATCCGGTTTTCGATGCCCAAAGCTACAACTTCAGCTTCCTTCCTAAATTTGAATTTCGGATGGGGCGTAACAGTTTTTGCCACCACGCGCGGTGCTGGTTTCGTTGCGCGTAGTTGTAATAGTAATCGTAATACCCCGCTTCTTTGGTCAGTTCAGCATCGTTCAGCACCACGCCCAGGATTTTGCCTGCGGGCAGGGCTTCAATCGCTTTTTCGACCGTTTCGTACTGCGCCATTCCGGCGCGCACAACCAGCACGACCGCGTCCGCGTGGTTGGCAAGCAGTCGCGCATCGGCGAACGGCAGCACGGGCGGGGAATCAATCAGGATGAAATCAAAGTATTGGCGAAGTCCTGCGATCATTTCCGGCAATCGTTCGCTTGATAACAGTTCAGTCGGATTCGCCGATTCGCGGCTGACTGCCAGCAGATACAGCTCGTGGCCTTCAATGGTGAACAACAGGTCGAGCGGATCGCCTTCGCCGCTTAGCGCTTCGCCAAGGCCAGCTTTGGCGCGCGTACCCAAATACGTGGCCACGTTCGGTCGCCGCAAATCTCCGTCAATAAGCAATACGCGTTTTTCCGATTGCGCAATTGCCAAGCCAAGATTGATGACGGTTGATGTTTTTCCTTCGCCCGCCAGGGTACTGGTGACTGTAACCACCTGCGTCTTTTTCTTTTCCGCTGCGTGAAAGAGTTGTGTGCGAAGCGTGCGGTACTGTTCGCACTCTGGCGCTTGCGGAGCCGTCAGCAGGACCAAACGTGGGTGAAGTTTTGATTGCAGAATTGGTTCGACTGGAACTTCGTGCTGACGCTTTGGAATTGCGGGTTCAGGAGTTGGAAGCTGGGAGTGGGGAGTTGGTTCTTCCGACTCGAGAGTTGAATTTTGAGATTGGGGTGTTGGAATTTCCGGTTCCGGCTCTGTCCGGCGAATTACCGGCGCAGCTTTTTTCACTCTTTCCGCGATAGCGCGTGAATTAACCGAAGCCGTGCGGTGATATTCAGCGGCTTTGCCGTTTGTCGGCGAAGGTTTGGGCGACGCTTGATGCACTGCGTTACTGGTTTCCGTGACAGTGGGAAGCGCAGGCTTGAGCGAAGAATCCTGATGGCTGTGCGCTGAAAAAAGCGCGCCTTCATTTGAACGTGGCCCAATTGGAGCGCCGATTACGGAAGGCAGTTCAAAATCCGTCTGGCCATTTTCCTCAAAACTTTCGGGCGAACCGGTTTCCACAGCCAATGGATCGCGCGCCGTTTCACCATTCTTTTCAATTTGTTGCTGGCGCAAAAGCGCCTCGTAAACTTTGCTCATGTTTGTTTAGAGCCTCAGCCGGGACTCCGAACTTTCTCAACCGGTTTTCAACTTCTCTTCAAAATCGTCCGGTTGCGACGAAACTACTTTCAATTGAACTGGTTCACCTGCATGCGGCGACGGTTGGCGATTTGAACCGCGACGGCGGGATCGCTTGCGCGAAGGTTTCTGAACGTTCAAACGCGGATCGTCGAATTCCGGCATTTCCGGTTGCGGCTGCCAGTTCATCACAACTTCTTCGCGCATCACGGGCATGGGCGGCAGAACGCCCGACATCACTTGCGCCGGATCGTCTTCAATCATCGGTTGCAGCAAATCCAGCGATTCAGCCACTTCAGAGATAATCCCGGCGTTGATCGTTCGCGCGTTTGCAGCATACCCGCTCAGCAGCGCGTTGTCGCAAATGTTATTGATCAATCGCGGAATTCCTTCGGAAGCGCGATAAATCAGCGCCACGGCATCCGGCGTGAACAAATCCAGCCGCGTAGCTCCGGCGACTTTCAGCCGCGTGCTGATGTAGCCCGAAACTTCTTCCGCTTTAATCGGTTTGATCTCGCAGCGCAAACTGATTCGCTGTTTCAACTGCCGCAAATCCGCGCTGTTCAGCAATGTTCTGAGTTCAGGCTGGCCGGTCAACACTATCTGCAACTGCTTTTCCGTGTAGGTTTCAAAGTTCAGCAGCAGCCGGATTTCTTCCAGCAGTTCGCGCGACAAGCCCTGCGCTTCGTCCACGACCAGGACGGTTCTCAATCCGCGAGAATGCCGCATCATCAGCAACCGTCCGAACTTTTGCAGCGCATCGGCTTTGGACGAATACGGCGCGAAACCAAAATCCGTCGCCAGATGCTGGTAAAGCTCCGGCACAGTCAAACCCGGATTGAAGATATAAGAGTTCAGCACGCTCCGATCCAGCCGCGAAATCATCGCCCGCAACATCGTGGTTTTGCCTGTTCCCACTTCGCCCGTGGCAACAATCAACCCTTTGCCGTGCTGAATGCCGTAATGCAAATTGGCCATCACCTCGCGATGGCTGGCCGTAAAGTACAGAAAGCGCGGGTCAGGCGTCAGGCTAAATGGAATGTCTCGGAGTCCGTAAAACTGTAGATACATAACTGGAGTTAGGCCGCCAGGAGTTCTTCCTCGAGAAGTTTCAGGCAAAGCGAACGAATCGTTGCCAGTTCACGGTGAAATTCACGTTGCGCTTTTTCCGCCGGAAGGGCATCAAACAAATCCGGCAATTGAACCCCATGACTCATTACTTCTTCGGCGATAGTTTCTCCCAAATTCTGGTTCACAAATAAGCAGTTTTCCGCGTTGAAAAAATATCGAACCGCATCGTTGGCGCTCATCAAACCGTTGGAAAGTGATTCCAAAATGCCAAGACTGACAATCGCAAACAGTGACAATTGGCGCTCAAGAGTGCTGCCAGGTTCTGCCAATAAGGTTTTCAGGTTGATACTTCTATTCATGAACGTTAGCTCAAAAAGAATTTTACTCCTGCTACTTGCCCAGATTCGTGTTCGAAATAATGCACCTCACCGATGTTGCCTTGCTTAATGACTTTCTGCCATTTGCCGGGAAGCAACTGACGCAGATAATCAAGCACCTCTTGATTGCGAACTGGATATTTAAGCGTGCCACCTTTCGTCGGTTGCCATTGGATAGGCACAGAACCTGATGCAAGAACGTTCGGATATAAATGCAATGGCATTCAATCAATAGCTCCCTGTCACCATACTCAGCACCCGCGAAAGCTTGATTCCCTGATAAAGCAAAAATGCTCCCAGCGGAACCAATATCACCAGGCCGAAAAACTTTGCCGCGATCAGCATTGGTTGCCAGCGAAGTTCCTGCTCCGTCACGATCTTTGGCACGGTAACCAGCAGCGGCAATTGCGTGTAATGCGTAACGTCGCGCGAATCACGAATGGTCAGCAGCGCGCGCACTTCAATGGCAGCAGCGGCGATCAAGCCGGTCAGTATCCCCACGATCAGCGCCATTGGATACAGCATATTTCGTTTTGGCGAAGCCGGCGCTTCGGGCAAATTTGCCGGGTCGGTCATCCGGAAAGTTTCGCCGCTGAAATCGTTGATGACCTTTGCGCCGAATCGGGCATTGTCGAGCATGGAAAGCAAATCTTCGTATCGTTTTCGCAGCGTGTTGTAATCGCGTTCGATGCCGGTCGCTTCTGTTGCCAGCAATGGCGAATTTCGCAAACGGCTTTGCAGCTCGTTCAACTGCCGAGTGGTTTGTTCCAGTTCGCTGTTTTTGCGAGTCAGGTCGGCACGATCAGCACCCAACTTGATTTCAAGCTGGGCGATTTGCGGGTTGACGGTTTTGTTCGCGCGTTTGTTCTGGCGTTCCTGCTCGGTTTTCACTTTCAGGTCTTCAAGCTCGCGGTTGATGGATTCGATCTGGACGCGCAGCTTGATGATTTCAGGATATTTTTCCGTGTACGTAACCAATAGTTGCTTCATTTGGCCTTCGTACTCTGCGCGCTTGGCCCGCAATTGACCTTCGGTTTGTCCGGCGGCCAGTGGAGTTTCCGGCTCTGTGCTTTCCTGGGTTTTCAGATTGGCCAGCACTTGTTCGCTCATCGTAATCTGGCTTCGCAGCGAATCAATCGAGTTTTGTTGCGACTGGCGAATCATGCTCAAAGAGTTCATCTGGCCCAGCATGTTCTGTTCCTGGCCTGGGACGGCGTCAGGGTTTGTGACCAGAAACCCTGCTCGCGCCGATTCAATCTTTTCCAGTTGGGCTTTGACGTCGTTGATGCGCCCTTCCAACTGATCAATTGTGGTGTAAACCTGCCGCCGCGTTTCGTCGGAATTGGCGTCAATGAAGCGCGCGGCCAGTTCCGCCGTCACGTCGCGAATGGTGCGAGGGTCAGGGCCGCGATAGGAAATCTGGAACGCGTAAACTCCCGAAGCCGCGCTGTATGGCTGAACGAAAATATGCCGGTTCATTTCGTCAATCACCAGTTCGATGGGCGTATTGCGGGCAATCAGTTCCGGGTAAAGCCCATACCGGTTGATCAGCCGTTGAAGCTCTGTGCGGCTGGTGACCTGTTTCTGGATCGAGTTCAGCCGTGAATTCAAATCAATCTGGTTGACCGGCTGGACGTAGTTCGCCGAAACCTTTGGCGGATCAACAATGATGGTGGTGCGGGATTCGTAGACGTTGGGCAGTTTGTAAATTGCGTAAGCGAGCGCGCCTGAAACAATCAGGCACGGAGCCAGGACAAAATAGCGCCTTCGCCATAGAAGCTTCAGGTACTCGGCTGGCGTTCTGATTCGGAAACTAGCCATTAATTTCGATCTC
>CAYLJQ010000208.1:0-9971 GCA_964383955.1 uncultured Heliomicrobium sp.
TGCGCGCAATTCTGTCGGTCAGCCAGCCTCCAAACGCGAAGGAAATTCCACTAACGACCCACGGCAAAGCCGACAGCCATTTGGTCGAATTCAGTGAAAAGCCGCGATGGTTCAAATACGTCGGCAACCAGGTGATGTAAAAGTACAGTCCATAAGCATAAGCAAAGTACATCACGCCGATCAGGTGCAGGTTCGCGCTTTTCAGCATCGTTCCCCACGGAATGGGTTGGGAATAGTCCGCACTCTTTGCCGCCATACCAGAATGAATCAAGTTCAGTTCGGCTTCGTTTACGGCAGGATTTTGCTCCGGCGAATCTTTGTACCAGCGATTCCAGGCCAGGCACCACAACGTTCCCAGAATGCCGAATTCAACAAAAGCCCAACGCCAGTTCTGATGTTCCAGCAAGGTCAACACAATCGGAACCGTCATTGCCGAACCAACTGCCAACCCGATAAACGATGCGCTTAAGGCTCTTCCCTGTTCCGAGGCCGGAAACCAGCGCGAAACGGCTTTGGCAATGTTCGGAAAAGCACCTGCTTCGCCCGCGCCAAACAGAAAGCGAATCACCAGTAGCGAACGGTATCCGACTGTGGCTCCGGTCATTGCGGTAAACGCCGACCACCAAATCACGATTCGCGTCAGCGCCAGACGCGCGCCAAAACGATCTCCAAGCCAGCCGCTGGGAACTTCAAATACGGCATAGGCAAAGGTGAATGCGCTGAAAACCCATCCTTGTTGTGAAGGCGACAAGCCGAATTCGGCAGCCATCTTCGGCATGGCCGCCGAAATGCACAGCCGATCAAGGTAAGTAATCACGGCCAGGGAAAAAATCAGCCAGAGAACCGTAAAGCGCGCGCGGGTTGGAAGCTTTGAAGTCGTAACATTTGGGGAAGTCATAGCGGGGCGCACTTTACGCAAAACCATCATTTTTGACTATGGCTTGGGGGGAACGGACAAAAGAAAAAAGGGAAAGCCGGTGAACATCCATCGGACATTCACCGGCTTTCCCTTTTTCTAATTCCGTCGAAACGGGTTTAGTACAACGTGAAGTTGAATTCGATATTGCCGCGTACGCTGACCGGTTGGCCGGCTTTCACCGCAGGCTGGAATCGAATTTTCTTCGCTGCTTCGATGGCGCTTTCGCTTAATCCATCCGGCAAACCGCGCACAACGCGAATGTCAGTGATGCGGCCATCGAACGTGTACACCACGCTCAAAACCACAGTTCCCTGAATCTTATTGGCACGCGCTTCTTCGGTGTATTTGGCGCGCTCGCGATAAACGATTGTCGGGCGCAAACTGGCCGACATCGGCTCGACGCTTCTGCCGCCGCCAAGGCTCATATCGCCGCCGCCGGCGTTGCCGCCTCGGCCCGGACCCAGTCCGCCGCCGCCGCCGCTACCGACACCAGTGCCGGTTCCTCTACCGATACCTGCTCCCTGTCCGGGACCGCTCGACGGTGGAGCCGGAACGCCTTCCGGATCACCAATTGGCCCTTTCATCGGAGGCATCATTTTCGGATCGCCATAAATTGTGGCAGGCACAATCAATGATTCCGGCGTGATTTTCGGCGGTTTCGGATCGGGCATGACAATTTGCGGCGTCAAAGCCATCTGCGGTGGTCTGCCCTGGCTGGGAGGCGTGGGTTCATTACGACCGCCGCCGCCGCCGCCCGAAGCCGGTTTCGGTTGAGACTTACTGCCCCCTAAAGTGTCCTTCGTGGCTTTCGCGGATTCCTTCAGTTTCAAATCAAGCTTGCTGGTTTCCAGCATCGCGACATCTTGCAGAATCTCTTCCTGGACTTCTTCCACCTGAACGCACTTCTTCGGGAAGAACATGCAATACAGGTTGTAATTGCCTTTCAGCCCCACAAACAGGAACAACACGATGATCGGAAGCCAGTTGGCAAACTCAAACCCGATTTTGACACTGGCGAGTTTGCTGTTGATTCGCCCAATCATTTTCCGCAAGAAGATGCTTCTGGCGGCAAAGCAAGCGATCAAATATAAGCCACCGCCGATCAAAGCCAGATTCAGCAACAATCCATTCGATTTGCCCAACGTCAGCAGCAACAAGACTAAAAAGAAAATTGTCGTATAACCCGCCAGGGCGAGTTCCGAACCTGCCAGCAAAGAGTTGCGACGTTGCTGGTTTGACCCTTCGCCGCGAGCCAGATCAACCACGAATTGTTTTGGATTCTGTCGAAACTCTCCAACCGCACCGCCCACTTCGCGCGCGATGCGCGTGCTAAAGGATTCTTCAGCCAGCAAAAAGTTTGAATTAACGCCAGCCTTGTAATCGCCTTTGCTAAGAATCTGCCCAATGTTTTTCAAGTTGGCCAGCAGATTTTCGATCAACCCGGGCTGTTGGGGCATCGAAAGACTAAACCCAGCGCCGACTCCAGCCGCAACAGGCGCGGTTGATCCAGAACCTGTTGCAGGTGCCTGGGGTGCCGAAACTGATTTGGCGGCGGCAGTTGATTGCCTGACTTCGGGTTTCGATGGTTCTTTCGGTATTTGCGGTTGAGACTGGGCTTGTGACGCCCGAATCGTCTCAGTCTTGCGAAAAGGTGTGGGAGCCGGTTTTTCCGGTATCACTTCGGTCGTGCGTTGCGAAATGACCGGAGGAGTTACAGGTTCGGCTTCTTTAGCTTGTGATTTCGAAATAGGAACGACTTCGGCACTTTCAGCAGATTTGCCTTCGGGTGCAGAAACCAACGGCGCGGTTTGTCGCAAAAATTCTTCTGTTTTTATCAGGAGTTCAGTATCAGTTGGACAGTACTGAAATCCGTTTGGGTATTGTTGTTGACACTTTGGACAAGTTTTCATTTCCAGCCTCACCTCTTCTCGGAATACTAATCTTCGTTCCGGTCAAAATGCAAGATAGCCCTCAAGCAAGTTTTGAACGTCCAAATCACAATTCCTTGCGTTCCTGATCCGGAAAACTTCAATCTATGGTTGAATTTTAGGGGGTGATAAAGCTGACCGTTCAAACGATCAGCGAGGGGAAATTGTTCAGTTTTGATTTTGGTCAGACCTTCAATAGCGCGTTGATCTCGCCAAGGGATCTGGATGCTAATTCGCTATCCTTAGACTCGCCAAGCACTGCTCTGACCGCGACTGAGTACCAGAATTGCAATGCCCGCGCGGTTTCATCCTGAGGATTCAGTCTGACGTTGAGTTGTAGCTGGCTTAAATCAAACGGCACGCCCAGACTGGCGCCATTCATCGGCGAAAGTTTGAAATACAAAACGCCGACATAAGCCCGCGAACCAGTCGCGTCTGTTGTTGGCAATTCACCGGCGCGGACAGCGCCAAGCATTGGATCAGACGCGCCCGTGGGAGTTGGCGGGGCCGCCTGGATTCCGCCTTGCGTTCCCAGCAAAGTCGCTTTTACGTTTTCTGCGTTGCGAACCTGACCAGCCGATTTGACGGTAAATCGTCCCGTAAGCTGGACCTTGCCATCCGCCAATGCAATAGACGCGGGTGAGTACGTAAACCGAAGCTTAGTCCGCCCCGCTTCGAACTCGCCTGAAAATTCCCGGCCAATCAACAGGCTATGAACTGAATGGAGTTTTCGCCGCGCAGAAGTTGTTTTAGTTTGCGTAAACATGCTCATTTCTCCTTCAGATGTTGCCCCGCTTCATTTCTTCTGTCAGATATTCACAGGCGCGAATCGTCAGCGCCAGAATCGTCAACGTCGGGTTTTGATTGGCCGAATTCACAAAGGCCGCTCCGTCAGTGACGAACACGTTTTTGGCGTCCCAGACCTGGTTGAACTTGTTCAACACAGATGTTTTCGAATCAGCGCCCATTCGTGCTGTGCCGAGTTCGTGAATAATTCGTCCGGGAACCGTCAGGTTTTCACTAACTGTAATTTCTTCAGCACCCGCTTGTTTCAGGATTTCGGCTGCGCTGGCCGCAGCATCGCGGCCCATTTCGCGTTCGTTGTCTGAGTGTTGGATGTGGATTTTCAGCACAGGAATCCCCCAGGCATCCACCACCCCGCCGGGATCAATTTCGGCAAAGTTTTCAAATCGCGACAGCATCGCCGCGCGTGTGGTCAATCCAACCGGAGCCGTGTACCAGCGCCGAACCTGTTTCTTGAAATCGCTTCCGAATCCTTCCAGCCGACGGGCGACTCCAGGGAAAGCGCCAATCGCTGATCCACCTTCGAACCCATAACCACGCAAAAACTTAGCCTGTTTGGTTTTCGCGTCCAGGTTGCGGAATCGTGGGACAAAAATGCCTGACGATTTGCCGTCTTCGTTGACCGGATCGCGCCCGGCTAAAGTCGGCAGCACGCCGCTGGCTCCGGTTCCGCCGAAATGATCCACCAGATAATGCCCCAGCACGCCTGAAGAATTCCCCAGCCCGTTCGGATGCTGGCGTGATTTGGAGTTCAGCAGCAAGCGCGTGGATTCCAACGTCGAACCCGCGACGATAATCACTTTTCCGGTAAATTCCAGTTCTTGATATGTCAGCCGATCCACGACCGCGACACCTTTGGCTTTGCCGGTGTTCGTGTCCACAGTGATATGGCGAACAATGGAATTTGTTCTGAGCGTCAGCCGCCCGGTTTCATTCGCTGCTGGCAACGTCGAAGAAATCGAATTAAACATTGCGCCGACAGAACAGCCATTGCCGCAACTGCCGCAGTAATGGCATTGCGCGCGGCCATATTTACGATGCTGAGGTTTAACAGCGGTCAGCATTGCCAAACGCGGCTGAATCAGTTTCCAGCCAAGCTTTTCCGTCGCCGTTCTCAACTTTTGCTCGCCGCAGGTTAAAGGAATTGCGGGCAGGAATTTTCCGTCGGGCTGCCACCACAAGCCATCTTTATTGCCAGCAACGCCAACCCATTCTTCGGCTTTGTCGTAATACGGCTCGATTTCCTGATAACTGATCGGCCAATCTACGTCGAACCCATCGTGAGTCGCAGCTTTGAAATCCAGATCGGAAAACCGCCAGGACAATCTTCCCCAATGCAGGGTCTTGCCGCCCAGAATCCGCGCGCGAACCCACAAGAAAGGCTTCCCAGGTTCGGTCGTGAACGGATGCTCAGTGTCTTTGATATAAAAGTGGCGGCTGAATTCTCCGGCTGTGTCCTGTTGCCATTGTTCGTTCTGCTTCCAGCCCGTCGGGCCGAACCCACGATACATAGATTCGTAGCTGAACTTATTCATCGAAAATTCGCGCTTCGGATCAATGGGAGGTCCAGCTTCCAGCAGCAAAACCTCAAAGCCGCGCTCGGTCAGTTCTTTGGCAGCCATACCGCCCGAAGCTCCTGAACCGATGATGATGGCGTCGTACACCTTTTTCCCAGATGCTTGCTTGGTCTGCACACTGCCTCCGTGAATTTTGAAACGTGAAGATGATTGAAAGGGGTTGCCACGTCAGCGGCGAGCCGAACCTAACACAAGGCTCATACCGCATCAAGCAAAGCGCAATTACCCATTAACCATTTGCCATTGACCATTCACCGGCAGGTAAAACTCCTTCTACCCTGACAAATTATGGGTTAATGGGTAATGCGTTTTCGCTCAATTACCGGTCGTCACCGGTCCGTAAAACTTCCAATTGGTTTTGTAATCGCGTGTCAGTTTTTGCTTGGTCAGCAGCGCGCGAACCATTTCAATCGGAATGCGATTTTCGCGCAGGATCGTGTCGTGGAAAGCCCGGTTGGTCATCTTGCCGGAATCCACAAGCTCTTTGTGCAGGGAGTAAATCTGCAAACCGCCCAGCAAATACGCGGCTTGATAAAGCGGCCCGTAGCTGCCAGCAAAAGAACGCCGGACTTCTGCCGTGGCGTTGTCCACTTCGTGGCCGACTTTGTTGACCAGCAAATCTATGCACTGTTGCGGCGTCATTTTTTCCATGTGGAAACTGAGCGAAAAGACGATTCGCGCACAGCGATGGCTGCGCCAGAACAAAAAGCCGATTCGATCTTCGGGCGTCGTGGGAAACTTCATATCCCACAGCAACAATTCCCAATACAATGCCCAGCCTTCTCCCCAGAACGGCGTGCTGAACAAACTGCGATACGTTTTGTATCGCTGCGTCATGAAACCTTGCAGGTGATGGCCGGGAATCAATTCGTGATGCACGGTCGCTTTTGAAAAGTGCGGATTGTTGCCGCGCATGCTCATCATTTTTTGTTCGTGCGCCATTGTGTTGGTCGGGTACGAAACGATGATGTTCTGGCCGCCCAAAAAGAACGGACTGACCAATTGTTGCTGCGGCGACATCATTTCCATCGCCCAATCTTCTTTCGCAAGCTGCGGAACGGTCACCAGATTGTTTTTCTCGACGTATTCGGTGGCTTCCAGCGCCAGGGCTTTGATCATTTCCGGCTGCTTGCCTGGTTCGACGTATTTGTTTTTGACGTGTTCCAAGGCTTTGTGCCAGTCGTCGCCGAAGCCCAGTTCCCGCGAAGCTTTCTTCATTTCCTCTTCGCACCAGGCCAGTTCTTTCCAACCGATGGCGATCAACTCTTCCGGCGTGTAAGGAATCATTTCCGATTGCAACTCGACCATCAATGCTTCGCGGCCAATCGGGTCGCCGATGATGTCGCTGGAATCTCCGGCGCGAGCATTGACTGCTCCCCCGCCGCCTCCACCACCTGGACGTTGTCCGCCTCCCCCAAATCCGCCACCTCCTGCAAAACCTCCACCACCGCCAGGGCCAGCACCAGCGCCGCCGCGTCCGCCGCCTTGCCCGCCAGCACCAGCCGCAGCCATCGTCGCGCTACCTCCACGTTGACCGGTAACGCGCTCATTCAGAAACGTGGCGTAATTTGTCAATGACTGATCAACGGCTTTGTAGGGTTCATCCACCCACCACGTGAACATCGGATCGTAGCCGTTGTAATAGCCAAACCACACACGCAAAGTGTTTCGCAATCCATTCAGCGTGGTTGCTGCGCGATTAGCAACAGTGCGTTTCAACTTGCCGGGTTCGGCGCGCAAACTGGCTTCCAGCGAGCGCCGCGTTGCCTCAACCTGCTTGTTCATTTCATTCAGCGTATTAGCAATTTTGAACGGCTCGATTTTTTCCATTCGCCTTCGCGCTTCGGCCAGATCGGTAATAGTTTGCGCAAACGGCATCAACGGAGCCACTTCTGCCAGCGCCTTGTCTTGAATTTCGAGTTGCTGCAATTCGTGCTCCAACTGGGTTCGGAACATCAGGTAATCCACCTTGCCATCCTGGCTCATTGCGTCGAAATTCAGCTTGGCAATTGTTGCCAGCCAGTCGGAATAAAACTGTTTGAATCGTGCCTGCCGCGCTGAAGAATTATCAACCGGATATGTGCGAAACAGGCTGCCGCGATCAGCCACATAGCGTTCAATGGAAGTTTTCATCTCGCTCGGCGCTACATCCAGGTCTTTCGAATCCGGCACGACAGATTTGTTCTGTTGCGCGTTTGCCATCGGCGTGAAAATCAGCGCCAGGCTTAAACCAAGCGTGATTGCCAGACGCAATGCTGGGGAAAATTTATTGCCCGACATAGGGTGATCTCCTGATTTGATATTGGGTATTCAGAAATTAAAGTGGCGAAAGTCATAGAAAAGACTTCCGCTGCAACCATAAAACTTGAAATGCTGTCTTTGCTAACGACGAATTGAAAGAAAGACCGGTTGCGGCTTTCGCAGTTTATTTCTTTCGTCTACCATACGGTTTCCAGCAAACATCGCTTCAAACAAACGACCAACTTGAACCGGAGGAATTTCCATGCGTCGCACGTTGTCGCTCGCTCTTGCTTTCACTGCTCTGCTCTGCTTGCTTTCCCTTGCCATCGTTTCCGCTGAAAACTGGCCGCAATGGCGCGGTCCCCTGCTGAACGGTATCAGCAACGAAAAAAATCTACCGACAAAATGGGGCACAGAAGAAAACGTCACCTGGAAGCTGGCCATGACAGACCGCAGCGGTTCGACGCCAATCATCTGGGACAACATCATTTTCCTGAATGTCGCCGACGGCACCAAAACCGCCGCCACGCTGTCGTTCTGGGCAGTGGATCGCACAACCGGAAAGGTATTGTGGAAAAAACCGCTTGGCGACGGCGACCATATGATGCGGAAACAGAACATGTCTTCGCCTTCCCCGGTAACAGACGGCAAAACGGTCTGGGTGCAGACAGGAATGGGCGTTTTGCGCGCCTTCGATTTCAAAGGCAATGAACTGTGGATGCGCGACATTCAAAAAGAATACGGCAAGTTCGGCTTGAACTGGGGCTATGCGTCATCGCCATTGCTGCACGAAAATGCGCTGTACGTCCCTGTGCTTCATGGCATGAGAACCGACGAACCGTCGTATTTGCTGAAAATTGACAAAGCCACGGGCAAAACGATTTGGAAGCACGATCGTCCAACGCCCGCCATCACGGAATCGCCTGACGCCTACATCACGCCTGCCGTCTTGAAGCAAGGCAACTCGCTTCAGATTGTGCTCAGCGGAGGCGATTGCATCACAGGCCACGATCCGGCAACCGGTAAAGAATTGTGGCGCGCTTATGGATTGAACCCGCAAAACATTCCTTTCAATCGAATCGTCAATTCGCCGATTGTTTTCGACGGACTAATTTACGCAGGCAGCCGGGGCAATCCGTATTTGGCATTGAAAGCGGGCGGCAGCGGCGACATCACCAACAGCCACGTCGCATGGAGCTTCGCCAACGGCCCAGACGTTCCTACGCCTGTGACGGATGGCAAATACTTTTACATGGTCCGCGACAACGGAACCCTGTTTTGCCTGGACGCCAAAACCGGCAAAGAAATTTACAGCAATCAGCGAATGAAACCCGGCACCTACAGCTCTTCGCCAGTGCTGGCCGATGGGAAGATTTACGCCACCAACGAAGAAGGCTTCACTGTCGTCGTCAAAGCCGGGCCACAGTTTGAAGTGCTGGCCGAAAACGCCCTCGGCGACTACTGCCTGAGTTCGCCCGCCATTTCTGACGGCCAGATTTTCATGCGCACGTCGGGCTTTTTGTACTGCATCGGTAAACGCGTAAAGAAGTAGCCGCTTTACACCTCAGTGGCTTGCAATCGAATCAGAAAGATCAACCACATAAGGCACAAAAGACACAAAACCCATCTCTCTGTTCTTTTGTGCCTTATGTGGTGAATATTCTCCGCCTTCAGAGGAAAAGCTATGTTCAGCAATCTTCGCTCATTCCACCGCATCATTCTTTCCACTATCGGGTTGATGATTCTTGTCACGGCTGGCTCGGCCCAAGCCAAACGCACGATCACGCACGAAGACGTTTGGTTGATGAAGCGCGTTGGCGCTCCGGTGCCAAGTCCGGACGGCAAGCTGGTTGCGTTTTCAGTCATGGAACCGAGCTACAACGAAGCCGATCAGGTTTCGGATTTGTGGATCGTTCCTGCCGACGGCAGCGCAAAGCCTCGGCGGTTGACGAATACGAAAGGCGGCGAAAGCGGCGCGGCGTGGTCACCGGACAGCAAACGAATCGCGTTTTCCACTCGACGCGAAGGCGATGAAGTCGCGCAGATTTACATTCTGAACATCGAAGGCGGCGAAGCCATGCGCGTCACTTCTCTTTCGACCGGCGCGCGCAGCCCGCAGTTTTCTCCCGACGGCAGAGCGATTCTGTTTCAAAGCAGCGTTTTCCCTGGCGCGCTGAGCGACGAAGACAATAAGAAAGCCGCCAACGACCGAAAGGCTCGCAAATGGAACGCTCGTGTTTACGACAGCTTCCCGATTCGAAATTGGGATCGCTGGCTGGACGACAAACAAACGCATGTCTTTGTTCAATCGCTGGAAGCTGGCGCAAAAGCGAAAGACCTGCTGGCGGGAACGAAGATGGTTGCCGAAGCGGGCTTCGCGGGCATCACCGGTTCAGGCAGCGATGATTTGAATCCTGTCTGGTCGCCAGATAGCCAATCGGTCGTTTTTGCAGCGACGACGAACCGAAACATCGCAGCCTATTCCGAAACCAGTTCTGACCT
>CAYLJQ010000209.1:0-9939 GCA_964383955.1 uncultured Heliomicrobium sp.
CGGTGAACAAACTGTTCAAAATCTGATTGGCCGCGAAATTGGAATTTGCCGAATTAGGCTTGGGAATATCGCTGGGGTAAAGCGTGAAGGAGCCTCCGCCGGATTCCACCGAAGTCGCGGTTCCGACCAGCGCCATCGCATTCGCGGGAATCGCCAAGCCATCGCAAGTTCTGCCCGCAGCCGTCTGCGTCCGCGAAGTGTTGCCAGCAATCTTTGTTCCGGGAGCGTCGCAGCCCGTCGCTCCAACACGGGTGTCCAGCAACCGCACAGGATGCGTCAAAGGATAAAACTGCATCGGCGCAAAAACCGGGTTGAGCACCGGATTCACCGTTATGCTGTAACTGCGTGTGCCCGCGCAGCCGTTGGCATCAGTCGCCTTGATGGTGAAGGGGAATGTGCCTGGGGTCGTCAACGTGCCTGACAACACTCCACCGGGAGCAAGGGTTAATCCATCCGGCAATGCGCCCGCGATGACTGTGAACGTGTATGGCGCTGCGCCGCCTGACGCGGTAAACGTCACGCTGTAATTCTGATTAACAAAACTGGTGGGCAACAGTCCTTGAGGAAGTGTGATGGCCGGGCATCCGCCCGTGACGTTGAACGTAAAGCTGGCATCAGTGAACGCACCGCAGTTGTCTGTCGCCCGCACAGTCACAACGTGCGCCCCTATAACGGTGGGACTGCTGATTGTAACGATGCCGGTTGGGCCGACCGTCACGGTTCCGCCTGCGGCGGGCGTGACGCTTTGCACAACAACAGAAGTTGTTCCGTTATCACCAAGACCACTGAACGGATTGACGTTTAACGTTGTGCCCGCATTCATTGCTGGCGGATTGTTGTAGCTCAACACAGGCGCAGTGTTCGGCGTAACCAGTACGGTGAAAGGCAATTCGTCAAATGCGCCTGCGCTGTCGGTCACACGCAGCGTAAAGTTGGCATTTTGAACAGGCGTGCAGGCAGCCTGAATTGTGGCGCTGACCTGGCCGCTGCCATCAACGCTGAGATTCGAGATTGTCACTGCGCCAATTTGCGCACTGGCTCCGCCATTGACGGTGACTTGCAAGGAAGATTCAGAGTCTTCGGCGTCGCTGACCGAAGCAATAACCGATGTTGTGCCGATGCTGCCAGCCTTGCGGCCAATTTGAACCAAGACAGGAGAAATCGTGGGCGCGGTATTGACGATTTCGTAAATGAACGCCGCGCCATTGCCCAGGTCTGGCGTGCCGACCACCAGCGTATTCCCAGCCAAATCCAGGCTGACCGGGTTGGGTCCGTTCTGGTTGGGGTAAGTAAGCTTTTGTTGCGTCGTCCAAACGGAGCCGGAACGCGTGAAAACGTACGCGGAACTGGCCTGGCTGCCGTTGATGTAAGAGCCGACAGCCGCAGTATTGCCGCTGATCCCAACCGACAGGCCAAAATGATTATTGTCCGCGCCATCGTAAGCTGTCAGTTTCTGTTGCTGGCTCCAAAGCCCGTTCGTTTTCGTAAACACATAAGCTGCTCCCTGTGTCTGGACGCCGCTTCCAACCAGCGCACACGCACCAACCACCAGCGTGCCGGAGTCGAATGCCAGCGGGTATCCAAATATATCTCCGCTTTGACCGCCGCTGGCTCCCAGTTTCTGCTGCTGGCTCCAACTGGAACCGGCGCGCGTGAAGACATACACGGCTCCCTGAAAATTGTTTTTCCCATAAGCGGCGATGATCGCGGTATCTGCCTGCAAAACCAGCGCGCCGCCAAAACGATCACCAACTCCACCATCGCCATTCAATAGTTTTTGTTGTTGCGACCATGTATTGCCAGAGCGCACAAACACATACGCTGCGCCCTGCGCTTGATTCAAACCGATGTTGATATTCGGCGCTCCTACCACCAGCGTATTCCCGTCCACGGTTACAGCCGCACCGAAAAAATCCCCGAATGCGCCGTCTACAGCGGTCAATCGTTGTTGCAAATTCCAGGTCATATTCGTTCGAACAAACACATACGCTGCGCCTTGGTAAGAATCAGCGCCCGGCGCACCCACAACAAGCGTGTTGCCATTGAGCGCTAAATTCTGCCCAAAAGACTCATTCGATGTCAGTGGAAGGGCAGACAGTTTTTGCTGGAAAACAAAATCCGAGCCGGAACGGATGAACACATACGCCGATCCTGCGTCCGTCCACGAAGAGCCTGCAAAGCTGAAATCATCGCCAGGCACACCAACAACGACAGTATCTCCACCGATGGCCACGGACATGCCAAAATGATCTTCGCTTGCCCCATCAAACGCGCTGAGAATGCCCTGCAGCGTGAAATCCGCGAACATCGTTGTCCTAAGGTTGCCTGTTATTCTGCGGCGCACTTTCAACAAAGCATGTTGGAGCGCGCGATCCAATCCTTGCGCCTTCAACTCCGCAAACGCGGCTTGTCCCTGTAACGCAAAAAAGGCGGGAGTTTCGGCTTTCATCATCGAACCTGACGCCTGGGCACTGGGCACAAGTCCGGGCTTCGATGAAGGGACAGCCGCCACAGCCAACACGATAATGACCAGCGCGAACGCCAGCCGGCAGCAGAATTGAAACGCGGTCCGTTGAAAAAATTCGATACTATTTGCCATTTATTTTCCCCTCCTTGATGGTGAGCGGCGGACATCAACGGCCCGCCGTTTCTTTGATCCAATTGCTTTTCGCAGTTCATTTCCCTCGCCAATCACAAGCGCAAAGCCCGGCGCAAAATGATCACGACTGAAAAAAGTTTTTTGATCCTTTCTTAATTCACTTCGCCGCCCTTTCATCGATCAAAACGAGAAAGGCGGCCAACGTCTTTGCGTTGGCCGCCTTAACTTCCTGAGATCAATCAATTGACTGCCTTACGGCGCGAAATAGCCGACAAGGTCAACAACCAAATCCGTCGTGCTGGAGGCGAAGCGCTCAAAGGTGCCATCCGCTCCTAACCCCACGGTGAAGTGGCGGTTGAAAATCTGGCCGCTTCGATAGTTCGACGTCGCCACAAATGGTTGATTCGCGCCACTTGGCCAGAAGGTCAGGAAGCCATTGGCGGAGACATTGATTGTGGTTGCGTTGCCAACCACCGCTTGCGCCAAGGCCGGAACATTCGTGCAAGCTCCCATTACCAGTTGAGGGTAAATTGCGCCGCCGATCATCTGCGCGCCCGGTGTGAAGCAGCCGGGTTGCCCTGCTCGCGTGTCCAGCAGCCTTTTCGGCGCAGCCAGCGCGCTGAAGAGCAAGCCTAGGCCATTCGCATCATTCAACTGCGTGCTGTAATAGCCCGTCACGTCCACTACCAGGTCGGTCGTCGAAGCGACATACATGTTGAACTGGCCGCTCGGCGACAATCCCACCATAAACGGCGAGTTCAAATTCACGCCCGGCTGAAAGTTGGCGCTGGCGATCAGCGGACGAGCGGCGTCCGCCGGATACAGCGTCAAAAAGCCGTTGGCTTGCGGGCTGACCGTGGTCGCATTTCCGACCAATGCTTGCGCTCCGGCAGGAATCAATACACCGTCACAAGTCGTTGTGCCGATTTGCGAAGTCGCCGAATCGCCTTGCAACGCCGCTCCGGGCGTAAAGCAAGCGGAAGCTCCCGGTCGAGTGTCAAGCAAGCGCACAGGTTTCGGCAGCGGGTGGAAGTACAAGCCGCTTGCGGAAGGCGGCGCGTAATACCCCGTTACGTCCACCACGATGTCGGTGTCTGTGCTGACAAAGATTTTGAACGCGCCGTCAGTCGCGCCTAATCTGACGGTAAACAAACTGTTCAAAATCTGGTTGGTGGCGTAATTCGAATTCGCCGAATTCGGTTTGGCAATGTCGCTGGAGTAGAGCGTGAAATAACCTCCGCCGGATTGCACAGTCGTGCCATTGCCAACCAGCGCCGCAGCATTCGCCGGAATCGTCAAGCCATCACAGGTTCGTCCCGCAGCCGTCTGATGGCGAGAAGTGCCACCAGTGATTTTAGCCCCCGGAGCATCACAGCCCGATCCGCCAACTCTTGTATCCAGCAAGCGAACCGGATGCGCCAGTGGATAAAACTGTAATCTTGCCGCGTCTCTATTGATTGTCACAGGGTAAGTTCGCGTTCCCTGACAGCCATTCATGTCGGTCGCACGCACAACGCAGTTGAAGCTGCCCGCAACCGTTGGCGTCCCGGTAAGCGCACCGTTGGCGGATAGCGACAAACCAGCGGGCAAATTGCCCGCGCTGACTGTGAACGTGTAAGGCGAAGCTCCGCCGGTCGCGGTAAGAGTCTGGCTGTAAGCCACTCCCACAGTCCCGTTTGGCAGCGAAACAGGATTGATCGTAATCGCCGGGCAGGGCGGACTGATCGTCAGTGTGTAAGCCCGCGTGCCCTGACAACCATTCGCGTCAGTCGCCAGTATGGTGAAGTTGAAGTTGCCGGTGACTGTCGGCGTCCCGGTTAGCATGCCGCCTCCCGGTAAGCTGAATAACGTCAACCCGGTTGGCAACGCCCCCGCACTAAGCGTGAAGGAATATGGCTCTGTGCCGCCGCTGGCCGCCAATGTCTGACCATAAACCACGCCTGATTGTCCCATAGGAAAGTTAGGCGGATTGATCACCAACGTGGGGCACGAATCGTTTGAAACGGTGAGCGTGTAGCTGCGGCTGCCGGGGCAAAGACTGCCCAGAATGGTGGCGGTAATCGTAAAACGATACGTGCCCGACATGGTGGGCGTGCCCGAAAGCTGCCCGTTCTGCTCCAGGATTAGGCCAGGCGGTAACGTGCCATCAGAAAGGGAAAACTGATACGGCCCCGTGCCGCCGCTGGCCCTTACGATTTGACTATACGGATCGCCGACTCGTGCGCCGGGGAGGCTGTCCGGAGTAAGCGTGATAACTGGGCAGGCTGGGGAAATGAATACGTAAGCCGCGCCTTGCTTCACATTCGTACCGATCGTTTTGGTAATCGCGCTCACCACCACGGTATCGCCGCTCAGCGCGACTGCGTAACCGAAATTTTCATTGGCTGAGCCGTCAGCGGCGGTGAGTTTTTGTTGCTGTGTCCAGACCAAGCCGCCACGGGTGAAGACGTAGGCCGAGCCTTGGTCCGTATTCACGCCGATGTCGTCTCTATCAGAGCCCACCACCACGGTGTCGCCGCTTAGCGCGACCGAATGGCCAAAATCATCATTGGCTGCGCCATCGTTAGCGGTCAGTCGCTGTTGCTGCGCCCAGGTCGCGCCGCTGCGGGTGAAGACGTAGGCCGAGCCTTGATTCGCATTCGCACCGATGTCGTCGCCTATGGCGCTCAACACTACGGTGTCACCACTCAGCGCGACCGAGAAGCCGAAGACATCACCCGCAGCGCCGTCGTTGGCGGTCAGTTTTTGTTGCGGCGTCCAATTTGTGCCGCTGCGAGTAAAGACATAGGCCGAGCCTTGATTCGTATTCGCGCCGATGTCGTCGCTAGCAGCGCCCACCACTACGGTGTCGCCGCTCAGCGCGACCGAGAAGCCGAATTGATCAAGGGCCGCGCCATCGTTGGCGGTCAGTTTTTGTTGCTGTGTCCAGACACTGCCGCTGCGAGTGAAGACGTAGGCTGAGCCTTGATTCGTATTCGCGCCGATTTTGGCGTCAGACGCGCCCACCACCACAGTGTCGCCACTCAGCGCGACTGAGATGCCGAAGTCATCATGCCCCACGCCGTCGGCGGCGGTGAGTTTCTGTTGCTGCGTCCAGGTCGTGCCGCTGCGGATGAAGACATAGGCCGAGCCTTGATCCACTTTAGTGTCCATGTCGTCCCTCACAGCGCCCACCACTACTGTATCGCCGCTGAGCGTGACCGAGTTGCCGAAGAAATCATCGGCCGCGCCGTCGGTGGCGGTCAGTTTTTGTTGCGGCGTCCAGGTTGTGCCGCTGCGTGTGAAGACATAAGCCGAGCCTTGTTCCAAATTCGCGCCGATGTCGTCGTTATCGGCGCCCACTACCACTGTGTCGCCGCTGAGCGCGATTGAGCGGCCAAAGAAATCACTGGCCGCACCATCGTTGGCAGTCAGTGGCTGTTGTTGCACGTGATTGTTCGTGCCAATGACAAAAACATACGCCGCGCCTTGCCCCATGAAAGTGCCATTTTCGTTTGGCGCACCCACCAGCACAGTGTCGCCACTGAGCGCGACCGCTGAGCCGAATTCGGCGCCTGGCGTAATGCCGCCGGGCGTTGCGGGTTGTGCGCGTACCGCTTCGGCATCAGCAAACAGATTCCGCTGCTCCGACCATGTGGCTCCGCTACGCGCAAAGACATGGGCCGAGCCTTGGTCGAAGAATCCGCCAACGTCGTTCCCTGTCGCACCAACCACCAACGTGTCGCCGCTGAGTGCCACGTGTTGGCCGAACCGGTCAAACGCTCTGCCGCTGGCGGCCAGGAGTTGCTGTTGCGGCAGCCAGTTCGTCCCGGTCCGCGTGAACAGGTACACCGAACCCTGGTCCACGGAGTTCTGGCCGAAATCGTTCATGTTCGCCCCAACCGCCACTGTGTTACCGCTAATGGCTACAGAGCAGCCAAAGTTGTCACCCGCAGCGCCATCGCCGGCGCTGAGTTTCTGTTGCTGTGTCCAGGTGTTGCCGCTACGGGTGAAAACATAAGCGCCACCTTGATTTTCATTCCCGTTGATGCCAACACCTTCAGCACCCACCACGATTGTCTGGCCACTGAGCGCGACCGAACCTCCGAATTGATTAAAGGATTCGCCGTCATGAGCAACGAGTTTCTGATGCGGGGCCCAGACTGTGCCGTTGCGGGTGAAGACGTAAGCCGCACCTTGATCAGCCTTGCCGTTGATGTCGGCAAAATAAGCGCCCACCACAAGGGTGTCGTTGCTGATGGAGACTGAAGTCCCAAAAAAATCAGAATCCGCACCGTCATAGGCAGTAAGCCTTGGTTGTTGCGTCCAGGTATTGTCGCCGCGGGTAAAGATATAAACAGCGCCTCGATTCATATTGGCATACGGCGCGCCCACCGCCAGGGTATCGCCGATTAGGGACAGCGAAGTGCCGAAGCGATTGAAAGCCGCTCCATCGTTGGCGGTCAGTTTTTTTTGTAACGACCAACGGGTCCCATTCCGCACAAAGACATGGACTGATCCTTGATTGGCGTTGTCGCCTGCATCATCGGACGGCACGCCGACGACTGCCGTATTGCCGCTGAGAGCAACGGAATAACCGAATTGATCAAGGGCCGCCGCATCCGCCGCTGTCAGCTTCCGTTGTTGCGTAATGATAGGATCAATCGTCAGCGGATAGGCGGCCTGCGTGTCATTTACCAGCAGCTTCAGCGTGGCGCCCTCAAGCTCCATTCGTGCAGGCAATGTGCGCCCCTGGGCGTCATACGCCATCAGATGATCGTAACTGAACCGCAAACCATCGGCCTGGCGTTCAAAAAGCGCGCCCTGCCCGTCACCGCGTAAACTTACGCGCCAGTCACTTCCCGGGGCACCCACCGTCACGGCCACGCGCAGCAATTTCCCCCGCCTTGTGCCTTCAGGCGGCGCGGCGAGCGTGAAGCCATGCTCCAGGCCTTCGGGCTTGTTTACATACCATTCCTCGATCGCGGATTGCGGATGGCGGATTGTGGATTTGCGGATGGTGATGCGGTCGCCGTTGGCGGTAAGAACGCCTTTAGCGAGCGGTTCCAGATGATCGCCGTACCCGTAACCGGCGAGTTGCAAACGCAATTCCGTGCCCCCTGCTTTGCCATCCGTCTTGCTGGACGCTTTGTCAGGCGTGTTACTTGATGCGTCGCTCACGCAGACTTCATCGGACGCAAAAGTGGCGCGCAGTTGCTGGCCCGGATTGTTGGCGTAAAACGGCGCGCCAGAGCGAGAAGCGTTGGTGGGCGCGGCATTGATCTGATAGCGCGCCGCCGCCATTGCCGCCGCCAGCGAAGCGTAACCGCCGTCGGTCTTCAGTTGCCGAATGGCGGCCTCGCCGTGCAGCTCCTCCATCTTGTCCAGCGGACGGCGAGCCGGTTCGCCCCAGTGTGCCTGCAAACACACACAGGCGACGACGAGCAATAAACACACAAAGACTGACTTGCCAGGATATGACATTGAAATAACTCCTTCTCCAATTGGTTTTACTTGGGTTTACTTATTGACCGCGACCCGCAGTTTATTGGCCTCCTGGCCCTCAACCTGCACACTCACTTCCAACTCGCCACGCCCCGCCAGACTGCGCGGCAGCGCCACGTTAAGCTGATCCAGTCCGACAAACTCTCCCTGCGGCCCGGCATAGAGCGTATCCACGTTGACGCCGCCGATCTTCACGCTGACCGCGCTGAGCGAACCGCGATGCCGCAGGCCAGTCGCAAACAGCACCAGGAAGACGTGCTCGGTCGCCGATTCCAGGTTGATCGGCACGGCGACGAACCTCTTCTGCTCTTCATCGAAGCGCACCACCGGCTCATAACTCTGCGAGCCGTCTGCCTTCACGCGCAGCGCCAAGCCGATCATCAGCCCCCGCCCGCTTGAGTCTGCCGAGAAAAGTCCCGGCGAGACCATTTCGATTTGCGGGCTGCCGGCAGCGACGATTTCGCTGCCGCGCAGCAACGTCACCAGCGCTTTGCCTGTCGCCGTGCCAGGTGGCATTTGAAAATTGATCTGTGTAGGCGAGACGAAAAAGAGAGGCGCGAAACGTTCCGCGCCCTGGCTGTCCAGCACGCTGACGCGCACTCCGGCAAGCGTGGTAGGTAAGGGTTGCACCGTTGCCGCTTCGGTGGAATTCGCCAGCCCGGTGCCAAACGCAGCCACGATGGATTCAGCCGCCAGCCTGCCGCCGGCAAAACTGGCGGATGAAACACAGGCCAAGGGCGAGCCTTGCACAATCGTCACGATACGTCCGGCGATGGTGAGTGTGCCCCGGCGTGTGCCGGGGTTGGGGTTTTGGCCAGCGATGAAACGCACCATGCCATTGCCGCTGCCGTTTTGGCCGACTGTAATCGTTAGCCAGGGGGCGTTGCTCACCGCCATCCACGCGCAGCCATCAACCGCCGTCACATTCGCGGTGCCTTCGGTGGCATCAGAGAGGAAGGCGTGATT
Source organism: uncultured Heliomicrobium sp. (assembly GCA_964383955.1). Lineage (GTDB taxonomy): Bacteria > Acidobacteriota > Blastocatellia > RBC074 > RBC074 > RBC074. The sequence goes on from CAYLJQ010000209.1 coordinate 9,050, forward strand.
GGTCGGCGTAACCCCGTAGTTGCAGCCAGACGGCCCGATCGTCATCGCATAAGACCGTGTACCCATGCAGCCGTTCGCGTCGGTGGTCTGCACTGTAAAGTTGAACGTGCCCGTTTGCGTGGGCGTGCCGCTCAATAAACCGTTCGGCGTCAGCGTTAAGCCCGTTGGCAAAACACCCGCTGTAACGGCGGCGCTTTCGGTCTTCGTCGCAAACTGCTGTTGTTGCGCCAGAACCGGATCAATCATCAGAGCATAAACAGCCCGAAGGCACACACAAGCGACGGCGAGCAATAAACACACGAAGGCCGACTTACTACGCTGCGACATAAAACAACTCACTCCTGGTTTGGGTTTACTTGGGTTTATTTACGGGTGTTACTCAGCGGGTTTGCTGAGCTTCCGGTTGACACAGCTTCGAGTACCGAAAATCTCGGAATTATTGTGTGTAAGATCTTTGAAGAATGAATGACCGGACGGCTCGGTCACCTGGTCATTGCAGTTTGCGTGCTGAGCGCGATCAGTGGCGTTCAGTTGTTTGTCGAACTGCCTTTGGAAATCGTGCTGATGGTTTTTGCCTTTGCGAGTTTTGCCAGCTTGTGTTCGGCCTTCGATCTGGTCAGCGTGTACCCGATCGCACACTCCAGAACCTTCACTTCGGAAAGAAAATGTTTCCCGCCATACTTCTTAAAGGTCAGACTGGTTCGGGTTGGCTCTTTCGGCAGGTTGAGCGCGATGACATGAACCATTACGGAAATATTCCGATCAGCGCACCGAATCAGCAAAACTTGCGGCATCTGTGGGTCGCGTTTGATGTCGTATTTGCCTGCCGGAAGCAATTCATCATTGACCTGAAAGTCGAACGGAACCTGAATGGTCATCAAGTGCTCCAT
>CAYLJQ010000210.1:0-9919 GCA_964383955.1 uncultured Heliomicrobium sp.
TTCACTGAGAAGCTGTCGAACTACTTTTAGACATGCAATGTGATTGCCTGCTATTAGACATTAATGCTATCGCCACATTGCGTTTCCTACTATTAAGCATGGTAGGAGGCTCATTCTGACCTCAAGGTTAACTGCGACCGCTCGGTCATATTGAATTCCTGAAATCGGATCGGCGCTTCCATTCTTCACCCCTGTTAATTTGTAATTAAAGCTTGACCGGCTGTTGTTGATATTGCTGTGGAACAGGGGGGAGTATATTCAAGCACCAAAAAAGCAGCAACCATTTCAGCGATCAAAACCACAATTCTTTTTTCGAAAAGCCAAGCCACTCTTGCCCTGAATTGCCGCTGAGGGTAGTTTGAGCGGCATTCAACCCAAACAATTCGACTGGCAAAGATGCCGCAAACCATTTCATGTGAGGTAAAAGGAAACCGATGAAACTCAGATTATTCGCTGCAATTGGTCTGCTTCTCTTGCTGACCAATGTCGGGCTGGCGCAAAAAGTCATTCGCTTGTATCCGGGGGTAGCTCCGGGGTCAGAGCAGTGGAAGCATCAAGAGAAAGAATACTTTTCGCCAATCTGGAACACGCAGGTCGTGACCAATGTCGTCAATCCTACGCTGACGGTGTTTTCGCCCGAAGCGGACAAAGCCAATGGAACTGCCGTGATCATCTGCCCTGGCGGGGCATTCCACGCGCTTTCGATCAACAGCGAAGGCGTTGATGTAGCCAAGTGGCTGGCGGCGCGCGGTGTGACGACGTTTGTTCTGAAATACCGGCTGGTCCCAACCGGCGAAGACGGCGTGAAAGAAGTGATGGCCAAAATGGGCGGCGGCGCTCGCGTCAATGTGGATGCTGCCAACGTGGACGTTGTTCCGCTGTCGGTCGCCGATGGCTTAGCGGCGATGAGCTATGTGCGCAAACACGCTGCTGAATTCGGCGTGTCGCCGAATCGAATTGGCTTTATGGGATTTTCCGCCGGAGCAACGGTGACGGCTTCGGTCGCGTTTCAGTATTCGGCGGAAACCCGGCCTGATTTCGTCGCTCCGATTTACGTGTATATGGGAGCGGTGAAACCTGCCGATGTGCCGAAAGACGCTCCGCCGATGTTCATTGTGGCGGCGACTGACGATCAATTGGGATTGGCCCCGGACAGCGTCAAGCTTTACAGCCAATGGATCGCCGCGAAAAAGCCTGCCGAAATGCACATGTATTCCAAAGGCGGCCACGGCTTCGGAATGCGCAAACAAAACCTTCCCTCGGATCAATGGATTGATCGGTTTGGCGACTGGCTGGGGTTACAAGGATTTTTGAAGAAATGAGGATAGTGAGCGTTGAGACGCCACAGTTTGTTAAACCGCAGAGGCGCAGAGAACGCTGAGGCCGCGCAGAGGTGAGGAGAGGGAAAAGAGGTTTTTTGAACTATTTCTCTGTGTTAACTTTGCGTTCTCTGCGCCTCTGCGGTGAATTCACCTTTCCTTTTTTATCCCACTGAAATAACCAGGAGATTTCTTTTCGATGACAAAACATTGCTTTCATCGCTTCGCTGGTGCGCTTTTCGCGGCGGCTATCATGCTCGGTTGTTCTATCACCGCCGAAGCTCGCGTAACCAAAATCCTGATTGACCTGAAACAATCGCCCGTCAACGAAGGCAAATCATTTGGCACTATCGGCCAATATGAAATGCTGAGCGGAAAAGCGTTTGGCGAACTTGATCCGAAAGACCCGCACAACGCCATCATCACGGACATTCAGTTCGCGCCACGCAATTCTCGCGGAATGGTCGAATACGTCGCGACCTTCACGCTGCTGAAGCCGATGGACCTGACCAAAGCGAACGGCGTTTTGATTTACGCCGTGCCGAATCGCGGCAATCGAATCTTAAGCGGCGGTTTCAGCGTGGCGGGCGAATCCGGCGAAGAGTTTTTGATGAAGCGCGGCTATATGATTCTGTTCAGCGGCTGGCAAGGCGATCTGGCTCCGCGCACTGGCTTTGAAACCATCAGCGTGCCGATTGCCAAAAACCCGGATGGCTCCAGCATTACAGGAACCGTGCTGGCCCGGTTCAGCAATATGGCTGCTGGCACAAACACCTTGCCTCTGCCGGTTGCTCATACGGCTGCCAGTTTGGACACAACCAAAGCGACGCTGACCCGTAGAGCTTCGGAAGAAGGCGCGATCATTCCGCTGGCTAGTTCTGATTGGGCATTTGCCGATTGCAGCAAAGCTCCCTTTCCAGGCACGCCGGACGCCAACAAAGTTTGCCTGAAAAACGGATTCGACTCAGCAAACCTGTATGAACTGGTTTACACCGCCAAAGACCCTTTGGTTTTAGGAATCGGCTTTGCGGCAACCAGAGACATTACTTCGTTCTTTCGCCGTTCGACAAAAGACGAAGCCGGGACCGACAACCCGATTGCCGGTCGCGTTACGCATGCCATTGCTCAGGGCAATTCGCAATCCGGCAACTTCATCAAAACGTTTATTCATCTGGGCTTCAATCAGGATGAACAGAACCTGATTGTTTGGGAAGGCGCGAATGATCATATCGCCGGTCGCCAGATGGCGCTGAACATCCGCTTTGCGCATCCCAGCGGCGCGGCCAGTATGTACGAACCCGGCAGCGAAGCCATTTTGTGGTGGGGCAGATACGAAGACACCATGCGCGCCAGAAAACCCGCAAGCATGCTGGACAGGTGCAGCATTACCAAAACCTGTCCGAGGGTTTTTGAAACGTTCGGCTCGGCGGAGTTTTGGGGACTAAGAATGTCGCCGAATCTGGTAGGCACAAAAGCCGACACTGACATTCCACTGCCTGCAAATATTCGCCGGTATTACTTCCCCGGTACCACGCACGGAGGTGGACGTGGTGGTTTCAATGTAGAGACGGCTTCGCCAACAAGCGCAGCAACTTGCGAATTGCCAAACAACAACAATCCACAAGCCGACACAATGCGCGCATTGTTTGTCGCCCTGACTGATTGGGTAACGAAAGACATTGCGCCTCCGCCGAGCCAATACCCGCGAATTGATCATCATCAACTGGTTTGGCCTCGCGCTGCGGCAATGGGCTTTCCAGCAATCCCGGGTTCGCAGTTGCCAGACAACCTGCTGAATCCATTTTACGATTACGACTTTGGCGCTGAATTCAATTACAGCGATCTGTCGGGCGTCCTGGCAATGCAACCTCCGGCAATTAAGCGCGTGCTGCCGCTTCTGGTCCCGAAAGTAGATGCGGACGGCAACGAAACCAGCGGCATCGCTTCTGCGCTGCATCAAGCTCCGCTGGGAACTTATCTGGGCTGGAATGTGACGCGCAGTGGATTTTACAAAGGCAGGGTGTGCGGTTTTTCCGGCGGCTTTCTCCCCTTCGCCAAAACCAAAGCCGAACGCGAAGCGACAGGCGATCCCCGCCTTTCGCTGGAAGAACGATACCGCGATCATGCTGGTTATGTAGCTGCGGTAAAGGCTGCGGTTGAGCGGTTGTCCCAGCAAAAATTTCTGCTGCCTGTGGATGCTGAACGACTGATTCGTGAAGCTGAGGCCAGTAACGTCTTACGTTAATAGCGGAGAAGGAAAAACAGAAAGCCCGCCAACTACATTGGTTGACGGGCTTTTTCGTCCCAGCATTATTTCAAGTCTGATTTAGTTTCCCGGTGGCTTATCACCTTGTTTGCGAAGCGTCGGACGTTCTTTTGGCTCCGCAGTTTCCGTGCCGCTTGTGCTTCCATCGGAATTCTCGCCGGGCGCTCCAGGCTGACGGCGTTTCAACGTCGGGCGTTTGCTGTCAGCTTCGGTAACCCCACCGCGTCCGCCCGTTGCACGCGCATTGGTCAAGGAAATCAAACGATTTTTGACCTGCTGGAACTCCGAAGTTGTAATGGTGTATTCGCTGCGATCCGGGAAGCGGGCGATCAACGCATTCACTTTTTCAATACGGTCGCCAACCACGGGATGTGTGCTGAAGATTTTGTTGATCGTGCCCGGCTTTTTCTTTTCCTGCGCTTGCAGCTTTTCAAAGAAGGTTGCCATCGCGTGCGGGTCGTACCCTGTCGCCCACAAATACTGCACGCCCAACATATCGGCTTCATACTCTGCACTGCGGTTGAATTTCAGAAAGCCAACCGGAATGAAAATTTGAGCGGCTTGGCGAGCGCCAAAACCTCCCCATCCGCCAATGAAAATCAACGGCAATGTGCTCCAGTTGACGATTTCGCCTTTCGAAGCCTGTTCGACGCCGTGGCGCGCAGCAACGTGCGCAATTTCGTGAGCCATCGGACCTGCCAGTTCCGCTTCGTTATCCGCAGCCAGAATCAGACCTTTGTTGACGTAAAAGAATCCACCCGGCAAAGCGAAAGCATTCACTTCGTCCGCATCAACCACCTTGATGGTAAATGGAACTTTGGCGTCCGAGTGAAGAACCAGATTCTGACCCACTTTGTTGATGTATTCGACGATGATCGGATCTTCAACCAGTTTGGCGGAACGGTCCACTTCCTGAGCGAACTGACGCCCTACGCCGACTTCTTTGTCTATCGAATAAAAATTGATCTGGTGTTTGTTGATGTTCCGCTTGCCGATCATTTCGGGATTTTCTTTTTCCTCAAGCGGCGCGGCCTTTGCGGTGACGGGTTGTTTTGCGGGAGTGGCGGATGGTTTTGCGGAATTGTTTTGGGCCATCGCAGGAGCGGCAAGCAAAAGAAAGCTTGCTGTGATTCCAACCTGCGCGCATCCGTAGAGCAATTGTTTCGATAGCTTCATTGGTAAATCTCCTTACCGAAATCGTTCTAAAATCCATTCAATCTGGCTTTGCAGCTCAGATGTTTTTACCAGCCTTCAGGCGACAGGTAACATTTTCGGCTGTATCAATGCATTGAAATAACGTGTGTTCTGCCTTGAAGTAAACGCATTATACTCAGCGTTAATAATTTATGCCGCAACTTTGTAATTAATCTTTCCTCAATGGGATTCGTCTCATTTTCGAGATAAATCTATCACTCGAACCCGATGAGCTTCGCTGTCTCCGATAAAAATCTTACCGGTTTTATCTGCAAAGATTCCGTGAGGCCGCGCCATCGCGCATTGCAACGGGTCACCATCGCCGCCATTGCCTTTTTGGCCGGTTCCGGCGACCACATCAATCGTCATTTTCTTAAGATCAATCATCCTGATCGAATGGCTTTCAGTGTCGGCCAGATAAACATTTCCGTTCGCAGCGATGCTTAATCCTTTTGGGCCGGACAGCGTTGCCAGGTTCGCCGGGCCGCCGTTGCCCGTAAAGCCTTGTTTACCGGTTCCGGCAATGTGGTGAATCGTGCCGGCTTTCAAATCGAGCTTGAAAACAGCATTGCCTTCGCGCAAAGCCAACCACAAATTTCCCTGCCGGTCGAAATCAATAGCGCGCGGACCATTGAGCGGCGTTCCAGCAATCTTTGCTCCGTCCGGTGTCGGCTTCTTTTCGCCTGTGCCTGCAAAAGTCGTGATAACAGCCGATTTCATATCAACTTTGCGAATGCGATGATTCAGGATATCGCAGATAAACAAATTGCCTTTGCTGTCGAATTGAATGCTGTGCGGTTGGTTCATCGCCGCTTGAATCGCCTTGCCACCGTCGCCGGAAAATCCTGGCTTGCCGGTTCCCGCCACAGTCGTAATGATTTGCGTGCGCCGATCAACCTTGCGAACGACGTGGTTCATTCGCTCGACAAAAAACAAATTTTCCTGCTGGTCAAAACGCACCTCATAAGGTTCGTTCAATTCGGCTTTGATCGCTGAGCCACCATCGCCGGAATAACCTTTTCTGCCCGAACCGGCAATTGTTGTAATGACGCCGCTCTGATCAATCCGGCGAATGACGTGGTTCATGGTGTCACAAAAGTAAATTGCGCCGTCTGGCCCGATAACCACACCAAAGGGATTGTTCAACTGAGCACTCGCTGCCCGCCCGCCATCACCGGAATAGCCTGCCTGACCGGTTCCGGCAATACTGCTGATTTGAGCTTTCAATTGCTGGCTGGCTCCACCAAAAGTGGCAATTGACACAGCCAACACCATCAAAAAAGGCCGTCTCATCGTTTGAACCTCGCATTCTCCAAGATTAGTTTGACCGTTTAGAATCACTGACTTAAGCTTTTCGCACAATGAAAGAAACCAAAGAGCAGCTTAAAGATCGCACACAACAAATCATCCGCGCGTTAAAGAAAACGTATCCCGATGCCACTTGCGCGTTGAACCACAGCAGCCCATTTGAGCTTTTGGTCGCCACCATCCTGTCGGCGCAATGTACAGACGAACGAGTGAATATCGTCACTTCAACGCTGTTTCGCAAATACCGTAGCGTAGACGATTACGCTTCTGCCGATCCGGCGGAGCTTGAAAAAGACATCAGTTCCATCAATTTCTTCCGCAACAAAGCCAAGTCCATTCAAACGACTGCCAAGCTAATACTGGAAAAACACAACGGCGAATTGCCGAAGACGCTGGAAGAGCTGACGCAGCTTGCAGGTGTTGGCCGTAAAACAGCCAACGTAGTTCTAGGCACAGCCTTCGGCATTCCCACCGGAGTCGTCGTGGACACGCACGTTTCGCGGCTGACGCAATTGCTCGGCCTGACGAAAAACAAAGACGCCGTAAAGATCGAACAGGATTTGATGGAATTGGTGCCAATGAAAGAATGGATAGATTTTTCGCATCGGCTGATCTGGCACGGTCGCCGCGTTTGCAAAGCTCGAAGGCCAAATTGCGGCGAATGTTCGTTGGAACCGCTTTGCCCGTCTTCTTTATTGAAAGCGGCCAAATAATAAGTTTGGGCAATTCTTGCTTCTTCATCGCATAGCGATGGCTGAATTCAAACGTCGCTGACGCGACGTGAAAGCTTCCGCTTCGAATCCCGTGGGTTTCACCCACGGCTAAACTCATAATGCCGCTAACGCGCCACAAGGCAGCAGCAAACTGTAAGAGCAGATAAAGTGCCTCTATTGCCTGAAGAGCAAGTTTGCGGGCAAGCTCACTTCCAACAACTCAAGCTCTGCTTCTGCCTTCAACAAAAAATTCAAGCCAGCCGGAATAACGCAACTGTCGCCAGCCAACAATTGATAATTCCCTTCTTCGCGGCTGTTGAATCCAAGCACTCCGCTCAGAACAAACAAGAATAGTAACTCTCCTTCGTGCCGATGCGTCACTGCCGAAGCAGTTTCAGCAAACCGATGAACTCGCGCCGAAGCTAAACCATTCGTCGCCGCCGTAATTCCCGTGTCCCGCATTTCGCATCCGGCGATTGGAGAATCCATCCACACAGCTTCGCTGGCAATGTGGCGAACAAATCGCTGTCCGCCGAAAAGCCGTTCCGGCAACACTCGCCCGGTTGGAAGCTGCATTTCGTGCTCGGCAAAGGTTTCGTGAATCGCAGGGCTGCCGATTTCAACGACTTCCAATCCCGGCGCTGCTTCCAGCACACGATGACGAATTTCCGGAGCTTGCAGCACACAATCGCCCGCTTGAAGCACAAACGGCTCGCCCTGATCTTCGTACACCACACGCACCCAACCGGTTTTGCAGTAAATCATCTGGAACCGGACTTTGTGGTAGTGAACGTAATCCGGCACCTCTCCGCCGTCGGGAATGCGAATGTGTGAAGCGATGAAGCGCCCGCCCAACCTGCCTGGAATCAGGTCGCGGTATTCCATCCCGGCTCGTCCGATGTGCCAGCCATCGGCAGATGCCATCCGGCTGACAATCAAACCTGCCGCAACAGACGCGACCTCTTCAACTGGCTCGCCTGATTCCAAACGCAAGCTGATTCCGTGCCCGGACACCAACGCTGCACGCGGAGCATCCGCCGGAACAATCATTTCCAATCGAAAGCCGAGGCGATTGGTGAAAAAGCCGATGGCTTCCGCCAAGTCCGGGCACGGCAATACAGCTTCAAGTGGTTGAAAATTAAGGTCGCCTTCTTTGCTCATTTCAGCCAATTGCTACGGACGTTTTCTCAGTTCCTGGTCCGGTGCCGGTTGTAGCTTCAACCCAATGCCGCCTTGCCCGACCAGCTTTTCCAGATCATTCAGCTCTGTCGGCAAAAACTCCGTGAAGTTCTCATAGCCGGTTTCCGTGACGACAATCACGTCTTCATAGCGGATGTACAGCGTTTCTTCCGGCACCCAAAGTTGCGGATCAATCGAAAAGACGTGGCCGACTTTCAGCACACCGCGGTTATATGGGCCATCGTCATGCACGGCCAAGCCAACTGGATGCGAAAGCGTGCCACCGCCGGTTTCCAGCATCTTCCGCGCAGCTTGTTCGTACACGGGCTTGGAAAATTTTGTGCGTTGCAGAACAGGCTCCATGGCGATGCGAGCCTGATCGTAAATGGCTTTGGTTGTGATGCCTGGGCGAATCAGCTTCAGCACGGCGTTTCGGTACTCAAGCACGAATTGCAACAGTTCACGCTGGGCGGGCGAATACTTCCCGTTAATCGGCCACATCCGCGTCACATCGCTGGTGTAATAGACATAATCCGGTGCGAAATCCATCAGCACCAAATCGCCGTCTTTCAACTGCGCGTTGTTGCGATAGTAATGTCCGTTCCAGATGTTCGCCGTGCCGGATGCTGTGATCGAACGATAGCCTTCAAGCCGCGCACCGCCCGCCAGAAAGATGTACCGTGCCGCAGCATCAAGCTGATATTCGTACAAACCGGCTTTGGTGCTTTTGATTGCTTCCAGAATTCCAAGGCCAGCCAGTTGCGAAGCGCGACGGATCAGCGCAATTTCACGAGGGCTTTTCACACTTCGCATTTCATCCAGAATTGGCGTCAGGTCGCGCACTTCTGCCCGTGGCGCGCGCGTGCGTAGCAGACTGATGAAATTGGCTTCTCGCGACAAGCGGCCATCCCAATAGTCCGCAGCAATTGCGGCATTCGCGTTTTGCAATTCATACCGGTTTTCCGCGCCGCCTTCCGCAGGCGTGAACAGCGTGTAAATCACTGGCGCAGGCGCTTTCATCAATTCGCCAAGCCATTCTTCGCCCATCGCTTTGGAACTGGCGACGGCATCCACACCGGCCAATTTTTTAACCAGTTCGGCATCTTCCGCTGAAAGCACCTTGCCTTCACTGCGTTCCAGGCGTTCGTTGCGTGGCGGCAAAAAGAGCGTGGCTTTGCGCGTGCGACCATCCAGCAACAAATATGCACCGGGGGTTTCAATGCCGCTCAGGTAATAAAACTCGTTCGATTGGCGCGGGAAGTTGAAGCCTCTGGCCAGCGGAACGCCTTGCACGATGGCAACAGCGCGGTCGCCAATTTGCGCATAGAGTTTCGCCCAGCGCGCCTGAAATTCTTCCGGCGGAAAGTTCGATTGGTAATAAGGCGTTTGCGCAACCAACACGGTCGGTAGCAGTAAAAAGATCAAAGCAATAAGTCGTTTCATGAAGAGTTCCTTTTGTTTGAGTCGTTAGCGTTTGGCGAAGCGTGATTCCATCAAAGTCCAAGTGTTCGGATCGAGCAACACGGCGGACTATGAACACCGGTCTGAAGCTTGTTCTTAATACTCACTCTCAAATTGCGGATGTACCCACAAAAATTCCTGCCGTTTATTCCGCACGCGTACCATGCCGCCAAACTTCGGGTCTTTCTGTTTCAGCCATGCGTGAAACTGGCGTAGCAGCGCGCCGCGTGCTTCGGTGGCTTCGCCATGTTCGGTATCGAACGACTTTTGGCCGAGCAGGTCTTTGGCTTTGTCCATTCCTTTGCTCACCGATTCGATGGCTTTTTGCCCCAAGTCCAATTCCTTCTCGAAGCTCTTGTACACGGCATCGTCCACCGCCACCTTGATCGTCGAAGATGCAACAGGCAATACCAGACTCAGCGTGCCGGAAATCAGCTTCAACCACGGAGCAGCTTTCACGAACCAATCGCGCGGCAGTT
>CAYLJQ010000211.1:0-9898 GCA_964383955.1 uncultured Heliomicrobium sp.
TTTTCAGTAACGGCCTCAACCTAATCCGTTGCTGTAAAACTGCCCACGATTTCTACCAAAAAGACTGCCCCGCTTTGATCGCGCGTGCTGAGTAAGAGACTTTTGGCCATTGGACCGAAAGCCGGCGGATTACTACACACATAGACGCCATAAGCGTCCGGGTCACACTCACCGATCCGTAACTCGCGCAAGGTTGAAATGAAAGCGTTAACTCCGAATTCACCGCTCAAACCGGTGAAGCTCAATCCTCGTGTTTCCCCACAAAACACGCCGGGCCAAAACTCGCTTTGGCAAAAACGAATACAGCTCAACGACGCAGCAGGCGTATTGCGTTCATTGCAGCGCATGGTTTCGTCTCATCCGCTGGTTCGTTCGGCGCTTGGCAATCATCATTCGGCTAATTCCGAACCACCTTTTTCCGTTCACGACCTGACACAGGATTTGTATGTGTTGCTGTTGCAAAAGGGGCGTTTCAATCATTACCTTGCAGCCGAAATGTCTGATGCCGACATCGAACGGGAGATTTTTCAGATTGAATTGACCAATTTGCTGATTGGCAATTTGCGCCGTCGCCGTCCGGAAAATTATCGGATCGCACGCCGTGTCAGCCAGATTCTGGAAAGCGATTCAGGCTTTCGCCGGTTCCGCCGGAATAAGCAACACAATCAGGAACGGTATCGTCAGGCAGCCGAAGCCGTGTTTGGTTTGCGGGAATGGAACGACAACAAACGCGTTAAAGACAGCGGCACGTTCGAGGATTTGATTGCCCACATCCCCACACGCTGTCGAAATCGCCGCCGCGCAGGCTGCACGGGCGAAACCCAGGTGATTGTCAGCAATCAGGAATTGATCGAACTGATGACGGAGATTTTAGCGGCGATTGATTCGCCTGCGCCGTTGCGCGTGTTGCGTCAATTGGCGCTGAGCAAATTGCCGATTTTCGATCCAATGCTGAGTTCGATTGATGACGACGTCAGCGAAGAGCGCCAGGGCAGCCGTTATCATTACTCCCTGATTTCTTCAGACGCCACGCCGGAAGAGCAGGTTTTGTATAACGAGCAAGAAACCCAAGCCCGTTCTGTGGCAATTGAATTCCTGAACAGGCTGGACGAACTGACCCGGTCAAATTCGGTGCGGACAGAACGGTTGTGGCGAATCTTGTGGCATTGTTATTTCGATCCCAACGAACCCTCGCAACTGGAAATCGCGGAAATTGTTGGCATCTCTGATAGTTCAGTCAGCGATTACCGCCGCCGGATCGAAAGTGAAATGCGGCAGTTGAACTTTGTCCCTGAACAACTCAGTGTTTTTGCCGAAGAATTAAAAGAGCAATTGCGTTGGCGGCTTTCCCCGGTTGATCGAACCGAACGGCGGCGCGAAGCCGTTGAAACGGTCGTCCGTCCGCGATTCCGATATGATGCTCCGGCGTTTTATGTCGTCGCTTCAGCCGCATGACGAAGTCCGCTTCCAGCCAGGTCACAAACTGGCAAAGAATGCGGCGCTCCAGGCTTAGCCATTACATCTGGCTGCACAAAAGCTCCTCTTGATTTGCAATCAGGTGGGAGCTTTTTTTGCAAGCCGTTTCAAGTTTCTTCGTTCTCAGCCACGAAGAGTTCGGAACTCTTCACTCGACTTGAGCGTCGAATCAGCCCGTTAGCCAACATCACTTTGAGTGCTTCCGGCAAAAAGCCTGACCAGGCTTGCGGGAGTCGTGTGCCTTGATTCAGCAATTTGGAGAGAATTATGAAAAGAGATTTTGTTTTTAGACTGCTTTCAGCAGTTGGAATTTGCGTTCTCAGCATTGTGGTTTATTCAGGTTTGACTTCGTTGACCAAAGTCGTTGAAGCCGCTCCCGGCAACGTCACGCAAGGGGCTTTGCAAGTTCTCGGCAAAGACGGCCAATCAAAAGCGCAGTGTCCGCTGAAGCACACCGATGTCAAAACCGAAATCAGCGGCCAGCTTGCCCGCACGACGGTCACGCAGGAATTTCAAAACCCATTCAACGACAAGATCGAAGCGGTGTACGTCTTCCCGCTGCCGGTCAACGCAGCCGTTGACGATATGACGATGATCGTCGGCGACCGCACCGTCAAAGGCAAAATCAAACGCCGCGAAGAAGCCCGGCAAATTTACGAAGCCGCGCGCGACGCCGGGCAAGTTGCCAGCTTGCTGGATCAGGAACGGCCAAACATCTTTACTCAATCGGTCGCCAACATTACGCCAGGGGCTGTGGTGAAAGTGACGATCAGTTATGTAGAAACTTTGAAGTACGAAGACGGCACTTATGAATTCGTTTTCCCAATGGTTGTCGGCCCACGCTACGTTCCGGGCCAGCCTGCGCCGCAGCCAAATCCCAGCACTGCCCCAGACACGAGTCAGGTTCCCGATGCTTCGCGCATCACGCCGCCTGTTACGCCCGAAGGCACACGCGCAGGCCATGACATTTCCATCGAAGTGAAACTTGACGCCGGAGTGCCGATTGATTCGATCAACGCGAAATCTCACGAAGTTGAACAGCAACGAACCAATGCTCACGCCGCCATTGTGCGGTTGAAAGATCAGAACACGATTCCAAACAAAGACTTCGTGCTGCGGTTCGATGTTGCCGGAAAGAAAATCAGCGACGCCGTGATGACGCACCGGGGGCAGCAAGGCGGCTTTTTCAGCCTGATGCTGCAACCGCCGGAACGCGTCACCGTCGCGGATGTTTCGCCGAAAGAAATTGTTTTCGTGCTGGATACGTCGGGTTCAATGAACGGTTTCCCCATCGAAAAAGCCAAAGAGTCCATGAAGCTGGCGATTGACGGGATGAACCCTCAGGACACGTTCAATCTGATTACGTTCGCTGGTGATACGCACGTTTTGTTTCCTCAGCCATTACCAGCCACGCGAGAAAACCTGAAACGTGCGCAGGATTTTCTCGCGTCCCGTCAAGGCAGCGGCGGAACCGAAATGATGAAAGCCATCAAAACGGCGCTTGAGCCGTCAAAATCGCAGGATCACGTTCGCATCGTTTGCTTTATGACGGATGGTTTCGTCGGCAACGACATGGAAATCGTTGACGAAATTCAAAAACATCCGAACGCGCGCGTCTTCGCGTTCGGCATTGGCTCTTCGGTGAATCGCTTCCTGCTGGACAAGGTGGCGGAAGAGGGGCGCGGCGAAGTCGAATACGTCTCACTTGAAGACGACGGTTCGGCAGCGGCCAAACGCTTTCACGAACGCATTCGCAATCCCTTGCTGACCGATATTCGCGTCGAATGGGGAGGCTTGCCGGTGGCGGATGTGTATCCGAAACGAATCCCGGATCTGTTTAGCGCCAAACCGTTGGTGCTGACCGGACGGTACACCAATGGCGCTCGCGGAGTGGTTCGCTTGATTGGCCGAGTCGGCGCGCAAACCTTCACGCGGGACATTCCGGTTGAGCTTCCCGAATCGCAAAGCGAACACGACGTGCTAGCGACACTGTGGGCGCGAACACGAATTGACGATCTGATGCGCCAAGATTACTCCGGCATCCAAAACGGCTTGCCGAAAGACGATGTGAAAGAAGCCATCACGCAGCTCGGGCTTGAATACCGGCTGATGACGCAGTTCACTTCGTTTGTCGCCGTCGAAGAAATGACCGTCACCGAAGGTGGCCAGCCTCGCCGAGTGGATGTGCCAATTGAGATGCCAGAAGGCGTTAGCTACGAAGGAATTTTTGGTGATGATGCTAAAAAAGTAATTGGCGGCCAAGGCATTTCGAAACGATCATATAAATCATCCGAGAGAGCACGAAGACCTCAATATGAGTCTAGTGGTGGAGGCAGGGCGGGTCTTGGGAACGGAAATAGCAGCAATGTTGCTGTTATGGTTCCTAATGCGCCGCAACCCGAGCCGCCAAAGCCTTCGCCAAAGCCTATCCTGGCGGATCGTGTTGACGTCGGCAAGCCTGTATTGTCTGTGGAAGAGCAGCAACGACGGCAACTCCTTTCCAAGTTGCATCCGTCTGTCGCGGCTGTCATTGAGAGGCTGAAAAACAAGCAGGCCAAGCCAACGGCTGAGGAAGCTAAATTTGTCAGCGTCGGCAAGGCCGAAATCCAAATCTGGCTCGCGGAGAAATCGGATGCGCAGTTGGAACGATTCAAGAAACTTGGCTTTGAGATTGTTCTCAACCCGCAATCGTCAAAACTCGTCATCGGGCGATTGCCGATTGAAAAGCTGGAAGCCTTGGCAGCATTGGAGATCGTCCGGTACGTGTCGCCACTTAGCAGTAAATAATGTGGCGGCATCTTGACGGAATGATCCGTCATCCGTAAAAAAGAACATTCCCAAAAGGGGAGTAGATCACCTGAGGTTATGGGTGCGGTGAAGTCGTCAGTACGATTGTCCAGGGCGAGCGAAACGTTGGACGATCCGGCTCACCGGTGAACGGAAACTCAACGTTCAACGATCAAGACCTTTTGCGGTTCCGAACAGGAGCGCAAAAGGTCTTTTTGTATTTGGGGAGGACAAGTGATGAAAGGGATGAATCGAACAAAAACAATGTTGTTAATGGCTGTGCTGACAGCCTTGGTCGTTTTTATGGGTCAGGCGCTGGGCGGGCAAACTGGCTTGATTCTTGCCTTGCTGTTTGCGGGCGTCATGAATTTTGTCAGTTACTGGTGGTCGGACAAGATCGTGTTGCGAATGTACGGGGCGCAGGAAATTTCTGAACGCGACGGGCCGGAGTTGTTTCAAATGGTTCGCGAGCTGACCGTGCGCGCTGGAATGCCCATGCCGAAGGTGTACATCATTCCTGAAGACACGCCGAACGCATTTGCTACCGGGCGCAACCCGCAGCATGCGGCAGTGGCGGTGACTCATGGCTTGGTCCGAATGCTGGATCGCCGGGAATTGGCGGGCGTGCTGGCGCACGAACTATCGCACGTTAAAAATCGCGACACGTTGATTATGACTGTCGCGGCTTCGATTGGCGGCGCGCTGAGCATGCTGGCGAATCTGGCGATGTGGAGTTCGCTGTTCGGCGGTTCTTCGGATGACGAAGAAGAAGGTTCCGACTTGATGGGCGGACTGCTGGGAATCATCGTCGCGCCAATTGCGGCTTCGCTGATTCAAATGGCGATTTCGCGTTCGCGCGAATTTATGGCTGACGAAGCTGGCGCGCAGATGACGGGCGATCCGATGGCGCTGGCCAGCGCGCTTCGCAAGATTGAAAGCTGGAGCCAGCAGGTGCCAATGCATTCCGGCAGTCCGGCGACGGCGCATCTGTTCATCATCAATCCTTTTGGCGGAATGTCCGCCAGTGGATTGCTGCGGATGTTCAGCACGCATCCGTCAACCGAAGACCGTGTCGCGCGGTTGGAGTCTATGACACGTGCGGGCGTCAGGCTCGCTGCTTAATCAATGTAGGAACAAGGAGAAAAAGAAATGAACTGTCCGCAATGCAATGTTGAGCTTCGCATCACCGACCGGCAAGGCGTGGAAATTGATTATTGCCCGCAGTGCCGTGGCGTGTGGCTGGATCGAGGCGAACTGGACAAGATCATCGAACGGTCGTCTTCGTATGAATCAAAACATCGCGATTACGATGACGACGATGATGATTACAAACACCGCGAAGGATACGGCAAACATCGCGGCCAATCGCACAAACGCAAAGGCTTTTTGGGTGATTTATTCGATTTCGACTAAGTCTGTGTTCAGTGGACGAGCGGCGGCAACGCGTCGCCGCTCGTCTGCCAATTTGTTGACGATAAAAAAACGACGGTCATTTGATGAGCACAATCCTGTTTCCATTTTCTGAGTATTGGTGGTTTTACGCTGGCTTTACGGCTCTGGTGTTGGCGCTGCTGGCGTTCGACTTGGGCCTATTCCATCGCAAAGCGCACACAGTTTCGTTTCGCGAAGCCACCATTTGGAGCGTGGTCTGGTTTGCGTTGGCGATGGTGTTCAACGTCGGGCTGTTCTTTTACGCGCGGTGGAAGCTTCCGCTTGATCCGCGCTTGGCAGCTTTGCCGGGATTTGATGCAGACGCGGCGGCGTGGCAAACCGCTTTGGAGTTTTTGACCGGCTACATCATTGAACTGTCGCTGTCCGTAGACAACATTTTCATTTTCGTGCTGGTGTTCAGCTACTTTGCCATTCCGTCGAAATACCAGCATCGAGTGCTGTTTTACGGCATCCTGGGCGCGATTGTGTTTCGCGCAATTTTCATCGCCATCGGCTCGGCGTTGATGCAGTATCACTGGGTCATTATCGTCTTCGGCCTGTTCCTGATCTTTACCGGTTTGAAGATGATGTTGGCGCCGGAAAAAGGCCTGGAGCCGGAAAAGAATCCGCTGATTCGGTTGTTCCGCCGCTTTGTTCCGTTGACGCCGCAACTGCACGGCGATCACTTTTTCGTGCGACTAAATGGCATCTGGCACGCAACGCCGCTGATGGTGGCGCTGATCTTTTTGGAAGTCACGGACGTGATTTTTGCAGTGGATTCGGTTCCGGCGATTTTTGCGTTGACGGATGAACCGCTGATCGTTTTCACCTCAAACATCTTTGCGATTCTGGGGTTGCGGTCGCTGTATTTCCTGCTGGCCGGAGCCGTGGATAAGTTCTACATGCTGAAATACGGTTTGGCCTTGGTGTTGATTTTTGTCGGATCGAAAATGACCTGGCTGAATACCGTGTACGGCGGCAAATTTCCGATTACCTATTCGCTTGGCATTATCGCAGCAGTACTGGTGGTTTCAATGGTGTTGTCACTGGTGTTTCCAAAAGGCAAGGTGCCGGACACAGAAAGCGTCGTTCCGTAAGCTAAGAAAACAGGCCTCAGCCGACTTTTGATGAACGCCGTTGTGGTGTACCCTCTGGCTCAGTTTTGGCAGAAGACGTTTCAACCGTTTCCGAAACAACTCAACTCAAAAATCTGAACAGGAGCACCCAAACCCGCAATGGCTGAATCCGCCGCTAAGCCTTCGTTTGAAAACGCCTCGAAGGATTACAACATCTGGAGCGTTATCATCGCTTCCGCCGTCGGGACGATGATTGAATGGTACGACTTTTATATCTTCGGCAGCTTGGCCGCGATCATTTCGCCGCTGTTTTATCCACCTGGCAACGACACGCTGGCAATGATTGCTTATCTGGTGACTTTTGCAGTTGGATTTGTCGTGCGCCCGTTTGGAGCGTTGTTTTTCGGTCGCATCGGCGATCTGGTCGGACGCAAGTACGCCTTTTTGGTGACGTTGCTGATTATGGGCGGAGCGACGGCGGCGGTGGGATTTTTGCCGACATATCATTCCATCGGCTTGGCGGCACCAGCGTTTTTGATTTTGATTCGTGTGTTGCAAGGTTTGGCGCTTGGCGGCGAATACGGCGGAGCGGCGGTTTACGTTGCCGAACACGTTCCCGATCATCGCAGAGGGTTTTACACCAGCTTCATTCAGATTACGGCGACCCTGGGATTGTTCGTTTCGCTGGCTGTGATTTTGACCATTCAATCGCTGATGTCGAAAGAAGCGTTTTCCGCTTATGGCTGGCGCATCCCCTTTCTGCTTTCGATTCTGCTGGTCGGCCTGTCGCTATACATTCGATTGAGGATGAAGGAATCGCCGATCTTCCAGCACATCAAATCAACCGGCATGACTTCAGCTCAGCCATTGAAAGAAGCCTTTACCAATCGTGAAAATCTAAAGCGCGTGGCCATTTCGTTGTTCGGAGCGACGGCCGGACAAGGCGTGGTTTGGTACACGGGACAATTTTACGCGCTGTTTTACCTGCAAACGATTTTGAAGGTGAATCCGCGCACGGCGAATATCATCGTTGCCGTCGCGTTGCTGATCGGCTTGCCGCTGTTCACGGTGTTTGGTGCATTGTCGGATAAAGTCGGTCGCAAGCGGTTGATGATGGCAGGATGTTTGCTGGCCGTGATTGGGTATCTGCCAATTTACAAAGCGATGGTTGCCGCAGCGGGCAATGACATTGTCGCGGTGACTTCCTCAAAAAATCCGACGACGGGCGAATACAAGCTGACGGCGTTAACTCCGGTCAGAGACGCCAACGGCCAGCCGGTAATTGACCCAGCAACGGGACAACCGAAACAGGAACCAGCCAAAGAATCCACAAATCCGAATGTGCCGTTGCTGATCTTTCTGGTGTTCCTGCAACTGATTTTTGTTTGTATGGTGTATGGGCCGATTGCGGCGTATCTGGTGGAAGCCTTTCCGGCCAAGGTTCGCTATACATCACTGTCACTGCCGTATCACATTGGCAATGGAATCTTCGGCGGATTGCTGCCAACGATTGGGCTGATTTCCTGTGCGTGGACGGGGAACATTTATGCCGGATTGTATTACCCGATGATCGTGGCCGCGATTACCTTTGTGGTGGGTTCGATCTTCCTGAAGGAAACGCATCATCACCGTATCTGGGATGAAGTGGAGAAGTAGGGCAGGCTAGAAAGCGACAAACCACAGATAAACACTGATCTACACAGAAGGACACAGATACGCAAAAGTTGTTGATCTGTGTTTATCTGTGCTGATCTTTGTTCATCTGTGGTTTCGTTTTTCCATTCACAATGTGACTGTTTACTTGAACAGTTGCGGCGCGAAGTCATTCAGGTAATTGCGCCAGTTGATCCAGGTGTGGCCACCCGGAGTTTCATTGTACACGGGCGAAAAGCCGTGCTTTTTCAGAAATTCCAGCGTGCCTTTGGTTGTGCTCAGCAGAAAATCTTCTTTCCCGGTAGCAAACCACAACAGCTTCAATCCTTTTTTCGCCTGAGCGTCATCCAGCTTCGATTGGAGCTGTTTTTCCCAGGCTTCACCGGCGGGCGAAAGCGTTGCCACGGCTGGGGCAGGCGTTGTTGAACCCGGCGCTGGCCGACTGAACACGCTCAACAAACCCGAACTGTACACGCCAACATAAGCGAATTTTTCCAGGTTGGGCAGCGCGATGTTCAGCGTTTGGCCTCCGCCCATCGAAAGTCCCGCAATGGCGCGATTCGCTCTGCCGGGCAGCAGGCGATAGCTTTTTTCAACGAACGGCTGAATGTCTTTCAGAAATTCTGCGACGAATTCATCCTGCGGCGGCGGAGTTCCAGCGGCTGGCGGCGCGGCGGGGCCGCGGTTTAACCGGGTGTGACCGGCGGGCATGACGATGATCATCGGTTTGGCTTTTTTGGCGGCGATCAAATTGTCCAGAATGAATCCGGCGCGTCCGACCGAAGTCCAGGCTTCGTCGGAATCTCCGGCGCCGTGCAGCAAATAAAACAGCGGAAACTTGCCTTGGCCCAATTCATAACCCGGCGGCGTGTACACGTGCAGGCGACGGAATTTGCCCAGCACCGTTGAGTAATACGTCACTGCCGAAACCGAACCGTGCGGAACGTCTTTGGTGTCGCTGAAATCCGAGCCGGGCACGTACACCAAACTCCAAACATTGTTGTTCGATTCGCTGATCGAAGGATTGCGCGGATCAATGACAGTCACGCCGCCGACGTTGAAATTGTAGCGGTACGCGCCGGGATCAATCGGACCAATGGTGATTTCCCATACGCCGTTTTCGCCTTTGGTCATGTCTTTGCCCGGTCCCATGCCGGGAATGTCGCCGCCGCTCAAGCGAACCTTGTCGGCTTGCGGCGCAAGAACGCGGAATGTGATGTGCCTGTCAGCCGAAACTTCCGGCGAGGTGACTTGGGGCGGTTGCGTTCGTTGAGGCGCGGGTTGCGCGAAGGCGGCGGTTGCACTGAGCGTAGCGAAACACGCCGCAAGTAATACTATGAGTGCTTTTCTGTGATTCATTGTTGTGATCCTTTTTTGAGTTCGGTTACAGCGTAGCCTATGGAGTGCTGCGGCTCGACGCAGCTTTTCGTTCTGTACAGAAACAATCTGGTGACTCGGTATCTCCCGGTGACGAA
>CAYLJQ010000212.1:0-9883 GCA_964383955.1 uncultured Heliomicrobium sp.
CATGGTCACAGCCAGCACCAGATAAGGGGCAAAGACAGGACGCGACCAGGTAATTTGACGGCCGCGTGAAACCAATCCGGCAATAAATGACATCGCAACCACGATTGCGCACAATCCCCAAAAGGGCCGCCATTCTTTGGCTTTGGCTCTGGAAGCTCGCAAATCCGCATACCAGAACGCAAACAGAGCGGCGATTCCGCCTTCGAACATTCCCTGGCAAATCAATGAGGGAATTGTGGACAGAGCAATGCCAAAAACTTTGACCTGTGCGGTTGCATTAAGTTCGCCAACGACCACGCCGAACTTTCCCAGTACATTCAGGGCAACGCCTACGCCGAACACCAGCAAAAAGCGGCGATCCTGCTTGTAATAAAAAAAGTAAGCGGCAATAGCCAGACTGATGACCATCAGGACCAAACGGGTTTCGTAATATCCCGCCTGATCAAAATTCCTGAGCATCAAGTAGTCCATACTGTAATTCCCAAACCTGGTTTTGGGGGCAACCCACTTGGCGAATAGTTAGCGCTGAATTGAATTTGCAAGCCGGGATTCTACTCTCTTGGATGATGAGGGCAAAATCAGTCAGTCTGACGGGACTATGCTTCCCGATGCGAACGCGAAGCAATCAAAAGAATCAGAGTCAACGCGCCAATCAATGTTCCAACAACTATCCACGCCATGACTGGAGCGCCGTAGGGCTCAAAAAACTGGCCGATCAAGCGCGGCCAGAACATTCCTCCCGCCGACGAACCGACAAGAAATAAACCTGTGACTTTGCCTGACAGATGCAGCTTGCTCTGGGCAAATCCAAATGTGCTGGGGAACACGGGCGCAATCGAAATTCCAAAGCCTATAACGCACGTCCAGATCAACGCCGACGAAGAAGGTAGGATCAATAATGCAGCGGCAAACAGTGTTGCCAGACTGATAAAGAGCAAAATCAGGGGCAATGCCGCAAAGCGAGTCGAAAGCCAAATCGTCGCCAATCGCCCAAAGGTGAACGCCGCCCAAAATGCGGAATTGATTTTGTAAGCCTCATGAGTGCTGATGCCCCGATTCACCGTGTAGCTGAAAACCCAGCCCATCACACTGGCCTCTGCGCCAACTTCCAGAAAGAAATACAGAATCAACAATCCGACCAGCGTTGCCGGAATTGCTGCGGCGATCTCTTCGTGATGTTCTGCTCGCGGGCGGGGACTGGTGGAAAGCATCGTCAACAATCCCGGCAAGACACCCAGCAACGCGAGACTCCAGTAAGCCCAGCGCAATCCGTTCGGATGTTCGGCAAACATGGCCACAAACATCGGAGCGATAAAACCTCCAAATCCAAACGCGAAATGAAGCGTGCTCATAAAAGGGCGCACTTTATCGCCGTGAACCATGACGATCATCGCGTTGCCCCCAACGTTGATCGAAGCCGACGCCAATCCAATAAAAACCGACAGCAGCAACAACAGCCACAAAAAGCCGGAAACCGGGAAAAGAGCCATGGCGACAGCCGAAATCAGCAGTGAAATGGCCAGCAACGGATGACCAGTGACACGATCATACATTCGCCCAATCAACCACGAACCAACCATGGTTCCCGCTGCGCGAGCGACAAACAGATTGCTGATCTGTTTCATTTCGACGTTGGTTTGGGCCGCCAGCGCGGGCAACGTTGGCCCAATGGAACCTGAGACAAGGCCGAGCGCAACGAAGGCTAACGAGTAAAGAATGGTTTTAGACATCAAGGGTGTTGGGTAACTCACAAAACCGGACTCTACAAAACCGAACGAGCCATTTCAGTGACGCTTTTTCCAATCGAAAGGCAGGACGTCAGTCCGGGAGATTCAATGCCGATCAGGTGAATCACCTGTGGCCAGCGCGGATCATGTTCGATTACCCAATCGGCAATTGTGTGAACGTGTTCCGGTGTCAGCCGAGGGCGAAGTCCCGTGTAGCTCAGACGTAAATCTTCCAGCCGCAAGCTCGGACACATCAGCTTTGCCGATTCGTAATGTTCGGTGATTGGAGTGCGGTCGCTTTCGTAATCGTCTTTGCTTTGGCGGTAGCGAGCGTTTGGCCCAACCAGCAAAGTTCCGCCAGTTGTCCGCGTGAAGTGGACTCCCAGGCCGTGGCCTGTTGGCAGCGGCAGCGGATAAACCAGACCGTTGACGATTTGTGAGCGGCTGGGAATGACTTCGGCGTACTCGCCCCGACAAGGGTAAACCGTGTGCTGTGTGAATCCGAACATTTGCGCAACTTCGTCGGAAAACAGTCCGGCGGCATTGATAACCACGCGCGCCTGAACCTCTTCGCGTTCGGTGCGAATGGTAGTCACGCCGTTTCTGACTTCGGCTGCGATGACTTTGGTGTTGGTCAGAATGTGCGCGCCGTTTGATTGCGCTATGCGCGCCAGCGTTTTGATCAATTCTTCGGCTTCGACGATGCCTGTGGTTGGCGAATGAATGGCCAGCGGCGAAACAATGTTTGGCTCGATCTTCTGAATTTCGCTGCGATCAACAATTCGCAAATTCAGAACGCCGTTTTCTTCGGCTCGCTGTTTCAACGCCTCAAGCTGCGGCAGATGTTCTTCGCTGTCGGCGACAATCAGTTTGCCGATTCGTTGATGGGGAATGCTGTGTTTGGCGCAAAACTCGTACATCATCGGAACGCCGCGCACGCAATGAACAGCTTTCAACGATCCTGGCTTGTAGTAAATCCCTGCGTGAATGACTCCGCTGTTGCGCGTCGAAGTTCCCAGGCCAAGTCGCGGCAAGGCTTCCAGCAAAAACACGTCATCCGCAAAACGCGAAACTTCAGCGGCGATGGCTGCGCCGATGACGCCTCCGCCAATGATGACTACATTTACGATTTCAGCCATAACTCACTTGTGATTCAGGCTCACACGCTCTACGTGAATCGCTTTTCCCGTTGCGTCATCAATATCCACAATCAACCCGTTAAGTTTGATGTCGCCATCGCAGGGTTCAAAACGCGGAGATATGCCTTTCAAAAAACGTTCGATGACGATTCCGGTTTGCATGCCAATCACGCCGTCGTGAGGCCCGGTCATGCCCAAATCGGTCAAATAGGCCGTGCCGTTGGGGAAAATCTGTTCGTCGGCTGTCTGCACGTGAGTATGCGTGCCGACGACGGCGGAAACGCGTCCGTCCAGATAACGGCCCATTGCCATTTTCTCGGCGGTCGTTTCAGCGTGAATGTCCACAAGGATGATTTTGACAGGCGGTTCCAGGGCGGCCAGTTGGACGTCAACGCACCGAAACGGATCGTCGGAAGGCTGCATGAAAGCGCGGCCTTGCAGGTTGATCACCGCCACAGGAATGCCTTTGACTTTGCCCACCCAGCGACCTTTGCCGGGGACTCCGGGAGCGTAATTGGCGGGACGCAGCAATCGGGGTTCGCGTTCGATGAAATCGAGAATCTCTTTTTTGTCGAAAATGTGATTGCCAGAAGTCATCACATCAACGCCAGCGGCAAACAAATCCTCAGCGATGCGTGAGGTAATTGAATACCCTCCGGCGGCGTTTTCGATATTCGAAACAACGAAATCAATTTCGCGCTGCAAGCGCAAATCGAATAAGCGCTCTTCAAGCACACGACGACCAGCGCGAGCCATAGTGTCGCCGGTCAACAGAACTCTGAACATTGGGATTGAAAGGCCTTTCTAAGTCAGTCGCATTGTACCCAAGAACCGATGCGATGACGGAAGTGAAAAAAGGAACGGTCAAAAAAGTAATGAGAACTTCCGCGGGGCCGTGACATAAGCTTCATTTGAACCTGTTCAAAACAGGTGGGTGACCTTAGCTCCGTGGCGTGGATTCTCGCAACGGTGGCGAGCATTCCGGCCAACAGAAAATTGCATCAGTCCCCGATCAAATGAATAGGAACAAATTGAATTGCTTACACCACTAACTTTGCAGAAGCTCTCTTACGAACCGCATACTAGACCCGCAAGGTTTGAAGCGTCAATACCCCGCGGTCAGCAATTTTTCGTTTTACGCGTGATGTTCCTGCAAACTAATCACACTCAATTTGCCATCTTTTTTCATTGCAGCAATTGCGCTGGCAGCAGCATTGGCGCCAGTCAGTGTCGTAAACGTCACAACACTATATTGCATGGCCGCTCTGCGAATGGCGCGCTCGTCATAATATGAAGCGCGGCCAAGCGGCGTATTGACGATCAGGTCAATTTCGTCGCTTTTGATTAGATCAACCACGTTCGGGCGGCCTTCGTTGACCTTGTAAACTTTCTCAGTCGGCACGCCGGATTCATTCAGGAAGCCTGCGGTTCCGCGCGTGGCGACAATCTTGAATCCGAGTTCTTGCAGCCGTTTGGCAATTCGAACCGCGTTCTTTTTGTCGTTGTCGTTGACGCTAATAAAGGCTGTGCCTTCGGTCGGCAGAGCAGAATTCGCACCCATTTGCGCTTTGGCAAACGCTCCGCCGAAACTGTCGGCCATTCCCATCACCTCGCCGGTCGAGCGCATTTCCGGGCCAAGCACAGGATCAACGCCAGGGAATTTCGCAAAAGGAAAAACCGGGCCTTTAATGAAAAAGCTGCTGACAGTCAGCTCTTCCGGCAAATTGAACTCTGCAAGTTTTCTGCCCGTCATGATGCGCGCGGCAATCTTGGCCAGCGGAACCCCGACCGCTTTGGAAACAAACGGAACCGTGCGCGAAGCTCTTGGGTTTACTTCCAGAACGTAAACAATGTCGTCTTTGATGGCGAACTGAATATTCATCAAACCGCGAACTTCCAGCGCTTTGGCAAGCTGGCGCGTGTAGCGCCGCATCGTGTCCAGATGTTCGGGCTTGACCATATAGGGCGGCAACACGCACGAAGAATCGCCAGAGTGAATCCCGGCTTCTTCAATATGTTCCTGAATTCCGGCGATGACGCAGTGTTCGCCGTCGGCCAGCGCATCCACGTCCACTTCAAAAGCGTCTTCCAGAAAGCGATCAATCAAAACAGGTTTTTCCGGCGAAGCCTCGACAGCGTTTTTCATGTACTGTTCCAGGCTGGATTCGTCGTAGACAATCATCATCGCGCGTCCGCCCAGCACGTAACTTGGCCTGACCAGCACAGGATAACCAATGCTGGCGGCGACCCGTTTGGCTTCTTCAATCGTCACCGCCGTGCCGTTGACCGGCTGCGGAATGTTCAGGTCGGAAATCAGCTTGCCGAATCGTTTGCGGTCTTCCGCCAGATCAATGGATTCCGGTGAAGTGCCAATGATTGGGACGCCAGCTTTGTAAAGCCGCATGGCCAGGTTGAGCGGCGTCTGCCCGCCAAACTGCACAATCACGCCTTCAGGCTTTTCCATGTCAACAATGTGCATCACGTCTTCGAACGTCAACGGCTCGAAATACAGACGGTCGGCTGTGTCGTAATCGGTCGAAACGGTTTCCGGATTACAGTTGACCATGATGGTTTCGTAGCCGTCTTCTTTCAGCGCGAAGGCTGCGTGGCAGCAGCAGTAGTCGAATTCAATCCCCTGGCCGATTCGATTCGGGCCAGAACCCAGAATCATGATTTTGCGGCGATTGCTCGGTGTTGCTTCGCATTCGCTTTCATACGTCGAATACAGGTAAGGGGTATGCGATTCAAACTCGGCTCCGCAGGTGTCAACACGTTTGTAGACCGGTTTTATGTTTTCAGTTAATCGTTTGGCGCGAATTTCATCTTCGGTCATTTTCAGCAGATCGGCGATACGTGCATCAGAAAAGCCCATCCGCTTGGCACGCCGAATCTGATCAGCGGAAAGCGAGGAAAAGTCTTCTTCCTTAATTTCGTTTTGCAACTCGACGATTTGCCTGAGTTGATTCAAAAACCACGGGTCAATGTTGGTCAGTTCGTGCAACTCATCTATTGTCCAGCCGCGCTCGAATGCCGCGTGCAGGTAATGAATGCGGTCTGAGTTTGGAATGATCAGTTTGCGCCGTAGTGTTTCGTCATCCACGTAACCCACATACGGTGATCCTCTACGTTCCAGGCTGCGAACGCCTTTCAAAAAAGCTTCCTTGAACGTCCGGCCAATCGCCATCACCTCGCCGACGGATTTCATCTGTGTGCCGAGCGTGTCTTCTGCGCCAGGGAATTTTTCAAATGCCCACTTCGGAATTTTGACGACAACGTAATCAATTGTCGGTTCAAACGAAGCCGGTGTCTTTTTGGTGATGTCGTTCGGGATTTCGTCCAGCGTATAACCGACCGCCAACTTTGCGGCGATCTTGGCAATCGGGAATCCTGTAGCCTTTGATGCCAGCGCCGATGAACGCGAAACGCGCGGGTTCATTTCAATCACGCGCAAACTGCCGTCGCGGGGATTCAGCGCAAACTGGATGTTTGATCCGCCGGTTTCAACACCGACTTTGCGGATGATCATGATCGAAGCGTCGCGCATCATCTGATATTCGCGGTCGGTCAACGTTTGCGCCGGAGCGACAGTGATCGAATCGCCGGTGTGGACTCCCATCGCGTCGAAATTTTCAATCGAACAGATGATGACCACGTTATCGGCCAGATCGCGCATCACTTCCAGTTCGTATTCTTTCCAGCCGATGATGGATTCTTCGACCAGAATTTCACTGATGGGACTGGCCGTCAGGCCGCGCTCTGCGATTTCCTCAAATTCTTCGTAGTTATACGCGATGCCTCCGCCGGTGCCGCCCAGCGTGAAGCTGGGGCGAATGATGATCGGAAAGTTGATCTCTTCGGTGGCGGCTTGCGCTTCATACATGGAATGACAAAAACGCGCTTTCGGCATCTGCAAGCCGATTTCGTCCATTGCTTTTTTGAACAGCAAGCGGTCTTCGCCAACTTTGATCGCTTCCAGCTTTGCGCCGATCAGCTCTACGTTGAATTGCGCCAGCACGCCGCTTTCGGCCAGCTTCACAGTCAGATTCAAGGCTGTCTGTCCGCCAACCGTGGGCAATAAAGCATCAGGCCGTTCGCGTTCGATAATGGCCGTGACAGCTTCGACGGTCAGCGGCTCGACATAAGTGCGGTCAGCCAGCTCCGGGTCGGTCATGATCGTCGCCGGATTGGAGTTGACCAGCACGACTTCGTAACCTTCCTGCTTCAATGCGCGACAGGCTTGCGTGCCGGAATAATCGAATTCACAGGCTTGGCCGATGACAATTGGGCCAGAGCCGATGATCATAATTTTGCGTATATCGGTTCGTTTGGGCATTTCAGTGCTTGATGAGTGAAATCGGAATTGAGGCTGAGAAATTACCACACCGAACCTATTGAGCAAAACTGCGCTGGATTTGGGCAGGCAACGTCAGGCGCTCAATCACAAATTAAAAAAGCTATTCGTGCTTGCGCAGCTTCAATTCGGCCAGCTTCCATTTCGGCCATTTCGAAGTAAAGCTGTAGCGATTGGTGGCTTGAGCCAGTCCTTCTACACGATTGGATCCGCAGTCAGGACACTCGGCGTGTAATCCGCGCGAAACAGTTCGACAGACGGTGCAAACAGTGAATTCGGTGGAAAATGTCAGCGCCGAAACCTGTGTTTGTTTGAATGCTTGCCGGACGAATTCTGCCAGTTCTGTGGCTTCAGGCAGCGTCTGGCCCAGCGCGATATCGCTGGTTGAATTCCAAATCATCCCGTTTTGCAGAGCGCCTTCTATTGTCAGTTGGTTGATCGGGCTGATGTTAGAAGCCGCTGGCAGCTTGGCGGAGTTTGTATAAAACATTGCCTCCGCTTCACTTTGGACGGCGGTAAGCGGACGTTTCAACGATTGTCTCACGGCTTCGTCTCCAAACCGCCCAGCATCCAGCATGGCCAGCCTGTGCGATGCCGTTAAATCATGCGATTCGGCCATCAAAAATTGGACTTTGTGTTTTGCCGACAACTTCGCGGCTTCTGCGTGAAGATGCGCAACAACTTTGGCGGCAAACTCCTGTGCCGTAGCCGAATCTTCAACCGATTTGCCAGTGATGAGTCGAGCCAGTTCCGCCAAACCGATCGGGCAAATCGCGTGCGAAGTCCAACTGAGGGGAAGAAACGGTTCCTTATCCGGACGCATGGCCAGCATGGCCAAGGGGCCAGCTTCGCCGCGCGCCAACAGCTTTTCCAGAAACACGCGTTTTTCCAGCGACGCCTGTGCGGCAAGTTCAAGCAAACCTGTCAGCAATTCAAAAACTTTCGGCTGACTGTCTTCTGCCTGGTGAGCCACGCGTGGCAAGTTGATGGCGACCGAAGAAAAGATCGCTGCGCGCCATTGCCAGCTTTCCGCAGAATTTGCGGATGGACTAGTGCCAGAACGCTGCAATTTGTCGCCGCTGATGCCAAATCGAGATGAGAAGGCAGAAGCCGCTTCATCCAGGTTTGGGCGGTCAAATGCCAACACTACTCCGCCTCGCTCCGAAGCTGCTCGGCAAACCAATTCCAAAAAATCCTGGTTGGCGGGATTTTCAAAAAATGAATTTGTCAGATGAAGCACAGGGCGCGAACCGATGAAAGGAAGCCCCTGGCCGTCACCCTCCAGGTAAACTTCGAAGATTGCCCGCAGAAATTCGCGCGCGGTTTCATTCATGGAGCCATAACTGGCCGTGAACTTTTCGCCCCCGGCTCCGATTGTTGGCAGATCGCGCAAATATGCGGGTGCATCCCAATCCAAATGCAAATCGCAGCGAACCGGCTGGCCTCCGCGCGCAACAACCGGCGTGGAAAGTTCAAACAATAAGCTTTGCGCCAGTTGCTTGATTTCGCGCTGGCTCAACCCGGTCAGCATCGGCGCAAAGGCGAAATTGACTGAATCCCAGGAAAGAGCGTCGCTGAAATAGCCTTGCAACGCCGCAGTGTAGGTAACCAAATGTGAAGAGAGAACTTCGGCTCGTTTGGCTGGGCGCGATCCCACCAACCCGCTTGGCAAGCGAATGCCCAGGCGTTTGATGAAATCAATTGAACCGATCATCGCCGTTGGGCGGTCAATTTCCCCCAGGTTTTCCAAATATAAATCTCCGGACAAATGCGCGTTTGCCACTGCTTCGGAAAAGACGGACAAAATTGCGTATTCGCGCTTTATTGCGTCCGCTAGGGTCAGACTGGTTCCCTCCGGTCCATGCAGCCGAGTTGTGTCGTGGACTCCGCTTTGAATCATTCGATCCACGTCAAACAGAGGTACGCCAAGCCGGGAATGTTTGCGATATTCGCTAATTAAGCCATATTCCAGTAACCTTGCATCCACCAGACCACGAATTAAGGGAGCGGTTAAGGCGCGTATGCCGGATCGCTCGATTTGCTCTTTGACTTCCAGGCTGATTTGAGCGGCCAGTTCTGGCGACAGCCCTGTTTCCAGGATCAGGGCGTTGGCAATTCGCTGGGGATCGAAACGCACAACATTTTCGTTCGATTGGCGCACCAACAGCTCGGTTTCGGTCTGGCCAAGGCTGTCTTTGTCTTGAAGCTTATTCATTGACGTTAGGAAAGAAGCAAGTCTATTTCGATTCCATAAACGCATTGACCGCGTGGTTTAACGGTCCGGCACCGTGGCCTATGTTGGGCGCTGAAAGCAAGGCTGCTTCCAGATAACGCTTGGCTCTGGCGACTGCTGTCAAGAGATCAGAACCGTGTGCCAATTGTGCCGCAATTGCGGAAGACAATGTGCAACCAGTTCCATGCGTGTTTTGCGTTTCAATTTTTGACGATCGAAACAGGTGAAAGTCATCGCCAGTATACAAAACATCCGTCGCTTCTTCAGGTAAGTGGCCGCCTTTTACCAATACTGCCCGAAAAGAAGTTGCGTCGTTTAAGTTCGAGGAACTTGATTGCGCCAAGTCGAAAATTTCCCTGGCAGCGCGTTTCATCCCTGCCAAATCATGGACTTCCAACCCAGAAAGCCGTGCAGCCTCTTCCATATTGGGCGT
>CAYLJQ010000213.1:0-9879 GCA_964383955.1 uncultured Heliomicrobium sp.
CAGCACGCTCAATTTCCAGAAACCGCTTTCGGTATCCTGTGGCCAAAATTCGGCCGCAGCTTGTTCAAACTCTTCCAACCGCGAAGCCGGAACGATGAACTTGCCCAGCATCCAACTGTATTCGCTTTGGCGATACGCCGCGTAGTTTTTGACCGCGTCTGCCATCGGCAATTCAGCAGGCGGAAACAGGCCTGCATAATCAATCAAGTTTTCCAGCAGAAAGCGTAGCGACTTATTCATTGCTTCTGGCCTTTCAAGTCATCTTTGCGAGCCAAGCGGTCATCGGCATAAAGATAAACAACTGTGCCCGATGTAATGGTTTGAAGCGTTTCGAGCAACTGTGGTGCAAGCGGCAGGTAATCAGCCAGCGAGTTGGTGAAGGCACGAAGAACAATCAAGGCGAGGTTGAAATCAGGGAGGTATTGCTGGTATTTGATATTGGAATCGGTGCTGATCAGAACGTCAAAGTCCTTTTCGGCTACTCGCAACAATTCGCCATTTGAGTAATCGCTCAGCCCAGCCTCGTAAGCTGTTTGGACTTTGTGGCCGGATAATTCGCGGCGAAGCTTTTTGGGCACTCCCTGGTCGAACAAAATTCGCATCAATAATCCACCTTCTCCCCCAACCAGCCCCGTTCCAACGCTTCTTTGATTTTCAACAATACCGCTTGTGCGTCGCCGCGATCTGCGCCATCAAATTCATCAACGAATTCGTCAATGTCGTACCCAAGCAGCAAATGATCTATCAGTGCTGTAACGGGCAGCCGCGTCCCGGCAATAGTCGGCGCGCCGCTCAGTTTTTCAGGGTTGATCGTAATTGCCGGTCGTTCGGGGTGCAGGCGAGGTGAAAGGCTGTTTGGCTCGATTCCAATTCCGATTGGGGCAACCTGATTTTTGCTTGCTGCTGACATACGCTTGAACTCCTTTACGTTATGCTTCGACGCTTCATTGTATGCCGCTGAACTTCTTCTTCAAGCCTTGCCAGCATTCAAAGTAATCACTCTGCAAAGCCGGAGTTTCCATGGCGAATTTCGTCGGGCAAATGACCGAGCGGGATTCAAACATAAATGCCAGTGTATTTTCATATCGCTGCGGCGTGAGTTCGGCAGCGCTGGCTTTGGCAAAGGTATCCGCGTCTGGACCGTGGCCGGACATGCAATTGTGCAAACTGGCTCCGCCGGGCACGAAGCCTTTTTCTTTGGCGTCATACACGCCACAGATCAATCCCATGTATTCATTCATCACGTTGCGATGAAAGTAAGGGGGACGGAACGTGTGTTCCGCCACCATCCAGCGAGCAGGGAAGATGACGAAATCGCAATTCGCCGTTCCAGGCGTATCGGTTGGCGAAGTCAGCACTGTGAAGATCGAAGGATCAGGGTGATCGAAGCTGACCGTATTGATCGTGTTGAATCGCGTCAGGTCGTATTTGTACGGGCCATAGTTTCCATGCCAGGCGACCACATCCAGCGGCGAATGGCCGATTTCCGCTTCCCACAGGTTGCCGCAGAACTTGGCGATCAGTTTGAACTCGCCTTTGACATCTTCAAACGCAGCGACCGGAATTTGAAAGTCGCGCGGATTGGCCAAACCGTTTGCGCCAATCGGCCCCAGGTCTGGAAGCTTGAACAACGCGCCATAATTTTCGCAAACATAGCCGCGCGCTTCTTTATCCAGCAATTCGACTCGGAATTTCACTCCGCGCGGAATGACGCAAATTTCTTTGGGTGCAATTTCGAGGATTCCCAATTCAGTGTGAAACCGCAGCCCTCCAAGTTCCGGCACGACTAGCAATTCGCCGTCAGCGTTGTAAAAGTACCGACCCTGCATCGAACGGTTGGCGGCGTAAATGTGAATGGCGATGCCGTCGTTGCCCGCAATTGTCGTTAAGCCGTTTGCGAAATCGGTCGGTTCGGTCGGCAACGGCAGGGCGTCCCAGCGAAGCTGGTTCGGCGTCGGCGGAAGTTCGTTGAACGGCGCGGATCGTAGCAGGCGGTTGGAGATCTGTTGGAACGGTTTGTGCAACACCGAAGGGCGAATGCGATACAACCACGAACGGCGATTGGCAAAGCGCGGAGCGGTAAAGGCTGTGCCGCTGAGCTGTTCGGCGTATAAGCTAAACGGAGCTTGCTGCGGAGAGTTTTGGCCAATAGGCAAAGCGCCGGGCAGCGCTTCCGTCGCGAACTCATTGCCGAAACCGGATTGATATAAAAGCGTTTCCATCACACAAATGTAGCGATTTCTTCCAATGGTTTTTTGCCAATGTCGGGGACAACGGCGTTTTCAGCGGGATAACCCACGACCAAGATCAAAAACGGTTTTTCGTTCGTGGGCCGTCCCAGAATTTCGTTCAGAAACCCCATCGGGCTGGGCGTGTGCGTCAAGGAAACCAGGCCCGCGTTGTGCACTGCCGTAATCAGCATTCCCGTGGCAATGCCGACGGATTCCTGCACGTAATAATTTTTCACTTTTCGCCCATCGGCCAGCACGCCGTAACTTTGCGCAAAGATGACAATCAAATACGGCGCAGCTTCCAGAAACGGTTTGTGCTCATCCGTGCCAAGCGGCGCTAAGGCCTCCAACCATTCTTTCGGCGCTTTGCGCGTGTAAAACTCGTGCTCTTCAGCTTCGGCTTCGACACGAATGCGGTGTTTGATCGCCGGATCGCTGACGACCACAAAATGCCACGGCTGTAAATTCGCGCCGCTCGGAGCAGTTCCGGCTGTCAGCAAGCACTCTTCGATCACTTCGCGCGAAACCGTTCGGTTGGAAAAATATCGAACTGTGCGGCGGCGCTGCATTTGCTGGCGAAACTCCGTTGCGCGGCAGAGCATTTCGTTCGGCTCCAATTCGCGCCAGCATGTCACAGGAAGAAAGGGCATAGCGTTTGTGATCCAAGCCCTCTCTTACGGTCGGGCTACTGACACGGATTACTCGGCGACGCGAACGTCCGTGATGAAGTATTCCGTTTCGCCAAAACAATTGGTTGGAACGCCTTTGTGCTGTTCATAATGAATGGCGACGCGCTTGCCCAGTGTCTGATTCAGCTTGTCGGCCACAGCATCGCTGCGAACGCTGAAATGAAAAATTTCCGGCGCGGTTCCGGGCATCGAAACCATGGCCATTTCGCCTTCCCAGGTTTTACAGACCCATCCTTTTTTTGACAGCTTCTGCACGTACCCGGAACGGTCGCCGCTGGAATAACTCAAATGCAGCGCGCTCCAGGTGTAGGCGGCAAATCCACCTACAATCACCACCACCACAGCCACGACGGCCAAGATAATCTTCAGCTTTTTGCTCATACGAATCCCTCTTGTGTTTGGAGTTTTGGGGGATTCCTCAAACCGCAGGGAATCCGAGCGCCATCATATCAGCCGTCAAACCAAATTGCCGCGTCGCGCCTGTTCGCGTTCGATGGCTTCAAACAAAGCTTTGAAGTTGCCTTTGCCGAATCCTTGCGCGCCTTTGCGCTGGATGATTTCAAAAAACAATGTCGGACGATCTTCAACTGGCTTGGTGAACAGTTGCAGCAAGTACCCTTCGTCGTCGCGGTCCACAAGGATTTTCAGTTCGCGCAGTGTGGCAATGTCTTCGTCAATGGCTCCAACGCGGTCGCGCAGCAGTTCGTAATAAGTGTCCGGCACTTCCAGAAAATCCACGCCGTTCGAACGAAGCTGGCTAATGGTTGCGACAATGTCTGTCGTCAGCAGCGCAATATGCTGCACGCCGGGGGATTGGTAAAAGTCGTTGTATTCTTCGATCTGGCTTTTGCGTTTACCGGGAGCCGGTTCGTTAATCGGGAATTTGATGCTGCGCGATTGGTTGGCCATCACAACGCTGTTCAGCGCCGTAAAGTCGGTCGAAATGTCTTTGTCGTCGAAGGTCATAAACCGTTCCAGCCCGAAGACGCGCGTGTACCAGTCTTCCCAAGTTTTCATTTTGCCGAATTCGACGTTGGCGACGTAATGATCCAGCCGCAGCAAACCGGCGTTGCGTCCCGGTACTTTCGATTCGACGAAATCGGGCATAAACGCGCCTTTGAAATCGTGCTTCGAGAAAAAAGAATGAATCGTGTCGCCGTACACTTTCACCGCCGAACGGCGCGCTTCGCCTTGCGGGCCTTTGATGGTGTAGGGAGCGGCGGCAGGTTCGGCTCCGCGCGCGATGGCTTCTTCATAAGCGAAATCGGCGTCATCAACTTCTAGCGCAATATCGCGGACTCCGTCGCCGTGTTTCAGGATGTGCGGCGCGGATTTATCCAGCGGCGTGTACGGCGTCGTCAGCAACAGCTTGAACGTGCCTTGCTGCAAGGCGTATGAACACTGCTCGCGGTTGCCGGTTTCGAGGCCCGTGTAAGCGATACGATCAAAACCAAAGGCGTTGCGATAATAATAATCAGCCTGCTTCGCATTGCCGACGTACATTTCGATGTGATGGACTTGTCTAATTTTCAGTGGATTGTTGCTCATAAAATCTCTTTCTTACCAAACCGCTTTCGGGACGCCGACCGGAGCGACTGCCAGATCACCAGTTTTACTGAAGCTGCGAATGAACTTCTGCGTCACTTCTTTCAGGTGCGCGTACGACGGAATCACGAATAGCAGCGGCTGCATGTCGGAATAATCAAACTTCGTGTGAATGACTTCTTCCAGGTTGAACGGGCGGCGTTCGACTTCATCGGAAAACGCGTGTTCCAGTTCGCTAAATGAAGACAGCAGCCCAGCGCCAAAGGCTTTGATTTCGCCCGCTTCTTCGATCAAGCCGAATTCAACTGTGAACCAGTACAATCGGCCTAGCTGTTCCAGTTGTTCATCGCTGGCGATGACTGCGCCTTTGCCGATGAATTCGGAAAAGTCCGCGAAATCCGGCACAGTGAACATCGGAATGTGGCCGATGGCTTCGTGAACAACGTCGGGTTCCGGCGTGTAATCAGGGCGCGAATGATGGCGAATATACTGCGTGGAAAGCATCGTTCGTTTGCCCAGCCAACTCAAAAAAGCGCGTGTTTCCACCAAACCTTCAATTGGAGCCAGCCGGAAGCCCGATGCCGCCGTCAGCTTGGCGCTCAATTCGCCGAGTTGCGGAATGCGAAACGCAGAAATTCCCAGTTGTTGTTTGGCTTCCAGGTAAAACGAGCAGGCCCGGCGCGCGTGAGCTTGCTCCAGTTTGCGGCTGACATGCCGCCAGACAGCGGTTTCTTCTTTGTTG
Source organism: uncultured Heliomicrobium sp. (assembly GCA_964383955.1). Taxonomy (GTDB): domain Bacteria; phylum Acidobacteriota; class Blastocatellia; order RBC074; family RBC074; genus RBC074. The sequence continues at coordinate 5,208 of CAYLJQ010000213.1, forward strand.
TAAGCCACGTCCGGAATGACGTGGTTAGGATCGTGGCGATATTGCCGAGCCAATTCGGCGATGTAATTTCGCCTGGCTCGGTAAGCCGGATCGTGCGCGCCAGGATGATCCAGTGGAAGCGAACTGATCTCTTCAACGCCAAGATCGGCGGTCAAAAAGTCTTCGATGACTGGTGCGGTTGCTGTTTGCATGACTATCACCTGTCAGCATTGGCCATTCGCCATTACGCATTATCCATTAACCGGCAGGGGATTTTACCTCCACCGATAATGAGTAATGGAAAATGGTCAATGGCTAATTTCATTCGTTAACCTTGAAAAAGTCCCAGGGAATTAACCTGCCGAAGCAATGAATTTCTGGTCGACCGGATAAAGCCAGTGTTGGAACTTCGGTTTGCGCCCAGCGGCAATGTCAAAAAAGGTCTTTTGAATTTGTTCGGTGATTGGCCCGCGAGCGCCGTTGCCTACGACTTTGCCGTCAATTTCGCGGACGGGAGTGATTTCAATGGCGGTTCCGGTCAGGAACACTTCATCGGCGCTGAGCAGTTCGTGCAATTTTAGAGCGCGAACTTCGACGTCATACCCCAGATTTCGAGCAATCTGGATTGCCGAATCGCGCGTGATTCCCAGCAGAATCGAAGAGTTCTGGTCGTTGGTCAAAACTTTTCCGTCTTTGATCAGGAAGATGTTTTCGACAGCGCCTTCGGCCAGGTTGCCGTTCACGTCCAGCAAAATGGCTTCGTCAAATCCACGCGCGGCGGCTTCGCGAACAGCCAGAATCGAGTTCAGATAATTGCCGGTTGCCTTTGCCGTCGTCGGAATCATGGAAGAGTGGAATTTGCGATAAGGCGAAACGGTGACACGCATGCCGTTGGCTTGTTTGTCTCTGAAATCGCTGGGCCATTCCCAGGCCAGGATATTGATTCCAGTCGGGACAGTTGCACGAATGCCCAGGCTGCCAGCATCGGAATATGCCGTCGGGCGGATGTAGCAGTTTTTGAAATGATTGCGGCGAATGGTTTCGCAGATGGCGTCGTTTAACGCTCCGGGTGAGTAATCAATTTTCAGTTTGTAAACTTCCGCCGAAGCGTAAAACCGATCCATGTGTTCTTTCAGCCGGAAGATATTGCCGTCGTAACAGCGAATGCCTTCAAAAACACCCGTGCCGTAATGCAGCCCGAAGGCCGTGGCATGAATTTTTGCTTCGTCGAAAGGCAGAAATTCACCGTTTTGCCAAACCCACTTTGTTTTCTCGAATGACATCTTGTCCCTCCCTGAACAGACAATGCTTTGATTGAGAACGTTTATTCTCGATTACGAACTGGATGATAGGCGTTGGGACGGAATGAATGAAGGTCAGGGGTTCGATATTTGGCAGGTTGCGGCTAACTTCGTTCAATTTCCAGGCCGCTTGGCTTTAGATTTTTAGCTGAGAGGGTTTGAATGCGGTGGAATCGGTAAGATCCCACCGCAATTCCGGTAGATTATTCGCCTTCGATAACGACGCTGTTCATCACGTCGCCTGCGCGAAGTTTCGAAACAACATCCTGGCCTTCTGTAACTCGGCCAAAAACGGCGTAATTGTTATCCAGGAACGCCGCCGGTCCAAGCGTAATGTAAAACTGGCAACTGGCGCTGTTTGGGTCAGAAGAGCGCGCCATTGCGACTGCCCCCGCTTCGCCGTGTTTCAGGTTGGGAGTCACTTCGAGCGGGATTTTCTTATCTGAGCTTCCTGTGCCTGTGCCATACGGGCAACCGCCCTGAATGACGAAGCCAGGTTCATAGCGGTGAAATTTCAGTCCGTCGTAAAATTTGTTTCCTGCCAGTTCGATGAAATTGGCGGTTGTGATCGGCGCCAAGTCCTCGTTGAGAGTGAACTTGATTGTGCCTTTGCTGGTTTCGATAACTGCTGTTCGATTTGCCATTTTGATAGTTCCTTTTGGAAGTTGTAGGGAGATATTGCATTATTGAGCCTGACTTTAGGTGCTTGCAACCACCTGAATCAGAAACACAACCGCATTTGAAGAAAATTTGAGAACGATTTCAACTGGGTTTCAGTACGAGTCTTCCATCCGTTTGGTACTTTTCTGGCGTATCAATTCGGCGGAAATTCAATTCCGCAATTTTCTGGAGGGAGAATCTATGAACACTTTCAAAAGCGATCTGAAACATATTTTGTGTTTGCTGGCTGTGCTCGGCCTGATGGCCGTGCCTGTCCTGAGTCAGCACGAACATCACGCTTCGTCGTCGGAACCCGCGAAATTAATGCCGGGATTGAGCCATCTCAGCCACCCTGTGACGACGACAAATGCTGAAGCACAGCGGTTTTTTAACCAGGGGCTGGCGCTGATTTACGGCTTCAACCACGAAGAAGCCAAGCGGTCATTTGAACGGGCTGTGCAACTTGATCCAAAAATGGCGATGGCGTATTGGGGGATCGCGCTGGCAGTTGGACCAAACTACAACGAAGCACAGATTGACCCATCGCGTTTGCTGGCAGCGGATATGGCGCTGGAAAAAGCCAAAGAGTTTTCAGCAAATGCTTCGGCAAAGGAACGCGGTTATGTTGAAGCTTTGGCCAAACGCTTTCAGCTCAAGACCGATCTGAAGCAATGCGCGGTTAATTACAAAGATGCGATGGCGGCGCTTCATCAGAAATACCCGGATGATGTTGATGCCGCAGTGCTTTACGCCGACAGCATGATGAACCTGACTCCGTGGCAACTCTGGGGGAAAGATGGAAAACCCGCAGAGTTTACGACCGAAATTGTCGCGATATTGGAAGATGCCTTAAAGCGTCAACCGGATCACATCGGCGCGAACCATCTTTACATTCATGCGGTTGAAGCCTCAAAAAATCCGGGGCGTGCTTTGTCAAGTGCTGGCAAACTGGGAAATCTGGCTCCTGCCGCAGGGCATCTGGTTCACATGCCTTCGCACATTTACATTCGCACAGGCGATTACGAAGCCGCAGCCAAAGCCAATGAAGACGCCGCCAAAGTTGACCTGGAATATATCAAGCGCACCGGGGTGAAGGGGATGTACCCGGCGATGTACTACAGCCACAATCTTCATTTTCTGGTGGAATCCTACAACCGCGCAGGCAATTACTCGCGGGCGGTCGAATCAGCGGCGCGTTTGGCTGACAATGTTCGCGGTCATATCAAAGACATGCCCATGCTGGAAGGCTTTTTGCCCAGCGTGATGTTTGTCCAGTTACGGTTCAATCGTTGGGATGAAATTCTGAAAACTGCTGAGCCTTCGGCAGAGATGCCCATCACACGAGCTTTGTGGCATTATGCGCGCGGTGTGGCTTTGGCTGGAAAAGGGCGAGTTGCTGAAGCGGAGCAAGAACGAGCGACTTTGGCCAATTTAGCCAAAGCAATGCCAGGCGAAACGCCTTTTGGTTTGAATACGGCAACCAGCGTTTTGAAAATTGCCGGGCCTTCATTGGATGCGCGGATTGCGGCTGCTAAAGGCAATTACAAACTCGCTGCCGAACATTGGCGCAAAGCCGTCGCAGCACACGATGATTTGAATTACGACGAACCTCCTGGCTGGTATTACCCAACGCGAGAGTCTCTTGGCGCGGCTTTGCTGCTGGCTGGTAATGCTGCCGAAGCCGAAAAGGTCTTCCGGAAAGATTTGGAAGACAATCCCCATAATGGCCGTTCGCTTTATGGGCTGGCCGAAAGCTTGAAAAAACAGAGTAAAACGCCAGACGCGCAAAAAGTCCGAAAGCAATTTGAGACGGCTTGGAAGAACGCCGACTCAAAGTTGAGGATCGAAGATTTGTAAACATCCAACTATGAGTCGCAGGCCTTTCAAAAGACCTGCGACTTCTGATTTTGAAAGGAGTATCAATGCGAAGACGAGGGACATCTTCAATCGTTGCCATGGCACTATTTACAATGCTGACTGGTTTATCAGCGATGGCACAAACGCGGCAGGCTCCGCCGCCGAAAACGCCTGCGGCTGCTCAAACCACTTCTCCAACGACTACGGGAAAGCAGCTCAAACGCGATGAAGTGTTTTTCAGCATTGCGCGCCTGATCAACTCCAAAAGCGAGTCTCCAGTGAGCGCAATTACTGCTGAAGTGGATGGCGTTATTGAAGTTACCGGCATTGCGTATCGTCCTGATGGCAAAGCAGAAGTCACAGTGAAGGAGCGAGCTCCATCCAGCGCGGCTTATACAAATAGATCCAGCCGCTTGCTTTTCGCGCCTCCGGAAACGGGAGAAAAGTGGACTTGGATAGAATTTGAAGAAGGGCGGAAGTTTTATCCCGTTGAAAGGCTCTTTCCATTTGTTCAGTCTGAATTGGCCAAGCGAAAGCAAATGACTGTTGCGAGCTGGAACACGTTTTTGGCCTCCGTCGCTAAACAAGGTGAAAGCGCAACAAAGCTGATAGAAACGGCAAGAGCGGTAATCAAGATGGATATTCCGCTTGCTCAGCCTGTCCTGAGTGCGCGAAATGCGCTGGCCCAGGCCGTCAAAGAAAACAAACAGGAAGAAACCTTGAACGCTTACTCTGAATTGTCTGCGCAAACCGATCCGATTAACTCTTTGGGTGATACTTACAGTGATCTGAAAGCCAATGATGCTTATTTGCGGTTGAACGAGGAATTCAAAAGTGCTGTAAATGCTACGAACGCAGCTCGCAAAAATTACGTA
>CAYLJQ010000214.1:0-9855 GCA_964383955.1 uncultured Heliomicrobium sp.
TGAACCGAATTACCCGAAGTTTCAGGCTGAACAGATCGAACGCGCGGCAAAGCTGGGCGCAAAAGGCTTGAAGGTATTGAAAACGCTTGGGCTGTTTCTGCGCGAACCGGCAACAACCGGCAAGCTGGTGCTAATTGACGACCGCCGCTTCGACACGATGTGGGAAGCCTGCGCCGCTGCAAAATTCCCCGTAGCAATTCATACTTCTGATCCTGAAGCTTTCTTCCTGACGATTGATCGGTTCAACGAACGTTTTGAAGAACTGAACGCTCATCCCGACTGGTCATTCCACGGCAGAGACTTCCCCAGCAACCGCGAATTGCACGAAGCCCGATTGCGCGTTGTCGCCCGGCATCCAAAAACGCAGTTCGTCTTTTTGCACGTCGGCAACGCCGAAGATTTGGCCTGGGTGTCGGAATGGCTGGATCGGTATCCGAACATCGCGGTCGAAATCGGCGCGCGCATCGGCGAACTTGGCCGCCAGCCACGTGCTGCGCGTAAGTTTTTCGATAAATATCAGGATCGAATCTTGTTCGGAACAGACGCCATTCCGCACGGCAATGAAACCCCGCAGCAGGTTTTCGGCGAATTGCTGTACGAGATTTATTACCGCTTTCTGGAAACGGAAGACGAGTATTTCGATTACGCTCCGGCACCGATTCCGCCCCAAGGCCGCTGGCGAATTTACGGCTTGGGCTTGCCGGATCAAATTTTGAAGAAGGTCTATTACCAGAACGCCGAGCGATTACTGCGGCTGTAATAACTCGGTGCAGTACGAGGAGCGGTAGCGACTTGGTGGCTTCAAGCGCACGCGACTCGGATGCACCAGGTCGCTACCGCTCCCTGTACCGCACCAACCCAACTCAGGAGATCCACAATGAAACGTATGCGTTATTGCATCGCAGCTTGCTTTTACGTCGCACTGGCAACGCTGGCATTCCAATCGCCAACGCCGACCACGCACGCTCAAAAAGCCAAAAACGATCCCGACAAGAAAGAATGGGTTCAGTTGTTCAACGGCAAAGACCTGAAAGACTGGAAAGTCAAAATCCGTGGCTACGCGTTGAATGACAATTTCGGCAACACCTTCCGAGTCGAAAACGGAATGATGAAAGTCGGCTACGAAAAATACGATCAGTACAACGAACGCTTCGGACACATCTTTTACAAACAGAAGTTTTCGCATTACATCATCGCCGCTGAATATCGCTTCGTAGGCGATCAATGCCCTGGCGGTCCAGGCTGGGCGACGCGCAACAGCGGCATCATGCTCCACTGCCAATCGCCGGAAAGCATGGGTAAAGACCAGGACTTCCCCATTTCCATCGAAGCCCAATTGCTCGGCGGATTGGGCAAAGGCCCGCGAACGACTGCGAACCTTTGCACGCCCGGAACCAATGTCGAAATGGACGGCAAACTGTTCACCCCGCATTGCATCAACTCGAAGTCGAAAACTTACGACGGCGACCAATGGGTTCGCGCAGAAATCCTGGTGGACGGCGACAAACAGATCAAACACATGGTCAACGGTGAAACCGTGCTGTCTTACGAAAAGCCGCAAATCGGCGGCGGCAACGTCAGCGGCCACGATCCGGCGGTGAAAAAAGACGGCATGCTGCTCACCGAAGGCTACATCTCGCTGCAAAGCGAAAGCCATCCGGTCGAATTCCGCAAAGTCGAACTGCTGAACCTGGTCGGCTGCATGGATGCGAAGGCTACGAACTACAAGTCGTATTATCTGAAAGCTGACAACGCAAAATGCCAGTACGACAAAAAGGCAGCGAAAAAGTAGATGACAGACAAACCCCAGGTCATCTTTTTCGACGCTGCCGGAACGCTGTTTGAAGTCCGCGGTAACGTCGGTGCCATTTACAGCCGCATCGCCAGTCAGTACGGCTGCGAAGCCGATGCCGAACAGTTGCAGCAGAGTTTTGCGCGTTGGTTCCGGCTGCAACCCCCGATGGCGTTTCCAGCAGGCACGCCGGATGACAAGCTGCGGGAGATGGAAAAAGGCTGGTGGCGGACTCTGGTCAGAACTGTTTTTGCCGATTGCGCGGCCTTCTCTCATTTCGATGAATTCTTCGAAGATGTCTTTGAACAGTTTCGCAGACCGGAGCTCTGGCAGGTTTACGACGACGTAATTCCTGCGTTGACAGAGTTGAAGCGGCGCGGTATTCGGCTTGGCGTCATTTCCAACTTCGATTCGCGGCTGGACGATTTGCTGCAAGCGCTTGATGTGCGCCAGTTTTTCGATTCGGTTCACATTTCAACACGAGCCGGAGCCGCAAAACCCGATCCAATGATTTTCGATACTGCGCTTGCCTTTCACAACATCGAAGCGCAGCAAGCCTGGCACGTCGGGGATTCCCTCCGCGAAGATTTTGAAGGCGCAGAAGCCGCTGGAATCAAAGCTATATTGCTTGACCGCAACAATCATCACGCAGACAATCCGGCCCGCATTACCAATCTCAACCAGTTGCTGGCGTTTCCGGAGGGCTAGCCCGTGATTTCTCCCAACACGACTCTTGGCCATTACGAGATCATCGCTCAGCTTGGCGCGGGCGGAATGGGTGAAGTCTGGCGTGCGCGCGACACGCACCTCAATCGCGAAGTCGCCATCAAAGTCCTGCCTGCTTCTTTTGCGGACGATGCTGACCGGTTGCGCCGCTTCGAACAGGAAGCGCGCGCAACTTCGGCGCTCAATCATCCGAACATTTTGACCATCCACGATCTTGGCATTCACGAAGGCGCGCCGTTCATTGTTGCCGAACTGCTGGAAGGTGAAGAGTTGCGCGCAATTTTGGAGCAAGGCGCGATTGAAATTCCCCGCGCGTTGGAGTTTGCGCAACAGATCGCTTCAGGCTTGGCCGCAGCGCACGCCAAAGGCATCGTTCACCGCGACCTGAAACCGGAGAATTTGTTCGTCATCAGCCATGGTTACTTGAAGATTCTGGATTTCGGCCTGGCCAAATTGAGCGCGCCCGAACCGGAACTCAGCCACGATTCCGAAGCACCGACGCAACGAAAACTGACTACTCCGGGCACGGTGATGGGCACGGCGAGCTATATGTCGCCTGAACAAGCGCGCGGGCAGGAAGTGGATGCGCGCAGCGACATTTTCAGCCTGGGCGTGGTGCTGTACGAAATGCTCGCCGGTTGCGCGCCGTTTGCCGGCGTGAATGCGTTGGAGGTGATTAGCGAGATTCTGAAGACAGAGCCTCCGCCGCTCATTCACCACGCACCGGACATGCCCGTCGAGTTGCAACTCATCGTCAGTAAGGCATTGCGCAAGAATCGCGACGAACGTTACCAGCACGCCAAAGACCTGCTGCTTGACCTGAAAGACTTGAAACAGGAGTTGGAATTTGAAGCCAAGCTCAAAGGCGCGAAGGTGTTCGTAGTCCCGCCTTCAGGCGGCAGCGCTCGCGCAAGCGAGATTCCGCCTGAAGGCGGGACTACGAACGCGCAGCCAGCCGTTGTCGCGACGAATGAAGTGGCAGCGCGCACAACCTCCAGTGCAGAAATCATCCTTGGCGAAATCAAACGGCATAAGCTGGGTTTGGTGGTCACACTAGCAATCCTGATTGCGGCAGTAGCTGGCGGAGGCTACAGACTATTCAAACTGCTTGGCCAAAAACAATCGTCCGACAGAGCCGCTGGCCCCGCTCCCCGCGTCGTTCCCTTTACCAGTTATCCGGGCAATGAGTGTTGCCCAAGCTTCTCGCCCGACGGCAATCAGATCGCATATGTCTGGGGCGGCGAAAAGGGAGATAACTCTGACATCTACATCAAGCTGATTGACGCCGGATCGCCATTGCGATTGACCACCAATCCCGGCACAGACACGATGCCTGCCTGGTCGCCGGACGGTCGTTTTATCGCGTTTGTCCGGTATTCAAAAGAAGAAATCGGGATTTTCATGATTCCAGCCTTGGGCGGTGCTGAGCGCTCCTTGCGTTTGGCCAAAGGCAAAGAGCCTAACATCGGAGGTCTTTCGTGGTCGCCTGATGGAAAACATCTAGCCTTTTCCATAAGTGCTTCCGCCCAAGAGCCAAACAAAATCTTTCTGATGTCGGTCGAAAGCCTGGAGGAGTCGCAACTGACTTCTTTGCCAAGCGGGTTTGGCGATTTTGGCCCCGACATTTCCCCAGACGGAAAAATGATCGCTTTTATCCGTATGCTTGGCTCAGGCCCGAACTCAGAAATTTACCTGATGCCTGCGACTGGAGGCGCACCACAACGGTTGACCTTCGACGATCGCCCAATCGGCGATGGAATTGCCTGGGTGCCTGACGGAAAGGAAATTATTTATTCGTCGGTTCGAGATGGCAGCTTGCGTTTAATGCGCGTTACTGCATCTGGCGGGACGCCTGAGCAAGTAGCAGATGTCGGAAACAATGCTTATTCGGTCGCAATTTCCAGCCGAGGAAATCGGCTGGCTTATTTGCAATACAAAGACGACGTTAACATCTGGCGTTTCGATGCCAATGCCAAAACCAACCGTAAGACTGTGCCAGTCAAGCTGATTTCATCCACGTTGCAGGAAAACAGTCCCCAATACTCGCCGGATGGGCAACGCATCGTTTTCACGTCCAGCCGTTCGGGTAGCTTTGAAATCTGGGTGAGTCAGAGCGATGGAACGAATCCTGTTCAAATCACGTCGCTCGGGAATGTTTCAACCGGAACTCCGCGCTGGTCTCCTGACGGACGGCAAATCGCCTTTGACACGATTATTGAGGGTCAGCGAGATGTTTTTGCAATCAACGCCAGCGGAGGCAACCCGCGCCGTATTACTTCGGAATCAGCCAACGATGTTCGGCCAAGTTGGTCGCGCGATGGCAAATGGATTTACTTTGGCTCAGAACGCACTGGCAGTTGGCAAGTGTGGAAAGCGCCAGCCGAAGGCGGTGCCGCTGTGCAAGTAACCAAACAAGGTGGACGCGAAGCCTTCGAATCGCCAGATGGCAAGTTCACCTACTACACCAAAGGATTAGGCGTCACCAGTCTTTGGCGCATCCCAACAGAAGGCGGCGAGGAAAGTCAGGTACTGGATTTAATTCCGCAAGGATTCTGGGCTGTGCTGGAACAAGGCATCTACTACCTCAACCCCCGTGCGACACCTCGCTGGACGCTGGAATTTTTCAGCTTCGCCACGTCGAGGGTCACACAACTCGGCGTGATTGAGAAAAACATCGGACTTGGTACGCCGGGCTTTGCTGTTTCACCCGATGGTCGCTGGATTCTGCTGGCCCAATACGATCAAAGCGAAGGCGACATTATGCTGATGGAAAATTTCCGCTGAAGCCTGCGAGCCTTGTGAGGAAAACAACTTGAAAAAGAAAATGACTAATTGCCAATACTCGCAGGCTGGAAGCACTGCGCTCCCAGGTGTCTGCCTGATCGCCACCATCACCATTTCGCTATTTGCCACCAGTTTTTCCGCCCAAACGCCTGCGGCAAGCAAACTTGGCATTGGCCGCAAGTATTCCACCATCGAACGCATGAACCCGGAGCGGCTTCGCGCGGTCAATGCGGACAAGCTGAAAATCCAGAAAGGGCGGCAAGCCGTAAAGCTGCAAACCGGCTTTGGCGATTACAAAGCGATCCTCCATGTCCACGCCGAGGATTCCGCGCACACTGGAGGCACTCGGCCTGAATTGCTGGCGGCGGCCAAGCGCGTTGGCGTGAAGATCATTATGCTGACCGATCACGTGCGGCCTCCGAAAGATTTCATCAACGACAGTTGGCGCGGCTTGCGCGAAGGCGTGCTGTTTATTCCCGGAGCGGAGAGCGAAGGCTTTCTGGTTTACCCGCAGCGTTCGATCATCGCAGCGCACATCAACAAAAGCTTCAAATCGCGCGACGAATACGTCCGTCTGGTAAAAGAACCTGTCGGCAAAGATCGCGGCGACATCTTTTTGTCGCACGTCGAAGAAAAAGGCGATTGGGATACAAGCCAATTGGATGGGCTGGAAATTTACAACATCCATTCCGACTTGCTGGATGAAAACGAGTTTGTACGCTGGCTGCAAGGCGCATTCACGAATCCCGACCGGCTGAAGCAGTTGGAACAAGGTTTGGCCGAATTCCCTGTTGAGGTCTTTGGCGCGTTGCAGGATTACTTGCCGACGGTGATTGCCAAGTGGGATCGGGATTTGCCGTCGCACTCGCTGACCGGCGTTGCCGCCAACGATTGCCATCACAACCAACTGTTCACGGTAAAAGCTGTCGCGGACGACGCCATCGAAGTCACTGCTTTCCCTGATCCGCCGCGCAAAATCACGACCAAGCAGGCTCCGCGAATTGCCGAACTGCTGAAAGGCCGCAACCCGGGCGACGTGATTTCCAAACTGGATTTTGATCCTTACGAACGCAGTTTGACCTTTGTGGCAACGCACATTTTGCTGAAAGAGCTGAACGAAGTTTCCGTTCGGCAGGCGTTGCGCCAGGGCCACGCGTTCGTTGCGCACGATTGGCTTTGCGATTCGACGGGATTTGCCTTGATTGCAGAACGCGGCAGCAAGCGAATTGGCGTGATGGGAGACGAAGTAAAACTGGAAACAGGATTGAAGCTACGGCTGGCTGCGCCTGTGGCGGGAACGATCAAGCTTTTCCGCAACGGCCAGGTTGTTCAGGAAGTCAACGCCGATAAGTTGGATTTTGCCGTGAGTGAAACCGGGATTTATCGCGCGGAAATCTGGCTGACGCTGGATGGCGAACAGCGTCCGTGGATTTATGCGAATCCTATCCGCGTATATTGAGCGAAAGTGGTGCAGAATTTCTTCGCCACAGAGTGGCGGATGAATTTAGCCGTGGGTTTTCAACCCACGGAAGCAAGGCGATAGTTCTCAAATGTCGCGTTAGCGACACTTGAATTCAAGCGTCACTACGCGACGCGAATTATTTGTCACTCTTTCCCGGCGTTGAAACGCCGCGCTAAAATCAACCGTCGCTCCGCGACGAAGACGAAAAAAGGCGCTGACCATTTCATAAAAACCAAGAGCGCGAAAAGGTTGAACCTTTTCGCGCTCTTTTGTTTCCAGTTGAAGAATCTGCTTACTTGCTTGCAGGTTGCACCAACGCCGTGTTCGCTCCGCCGGACTGGCTGATCGAACTCATCACGCGATTCGGCAAAATTCCCAGGTACAAAGTTCCGATCAAGGCCAGAATCAAAGCGACCGCCGTCATTGTGCTGACGCGAGGTTTAACGAACCCCGGAGCCAGCGGACGGAAGAACATCACCACAATCGGGTACAGATAGTAATACACCGAAATGATGCTGTTGATGACGGCGACAATCACCAGCCAGCGCAAAGCAGGCGCGCCATCCCAGGCCGATTTAAAGATAAAAAACTTGCTGATGAAACCGGCAGTTGGCGGAATGCCAGCCAGGCTGAACAGGAAAATCGCCAGCGCAAAACTGAGTGCCGGAGTTTGAAATCCAATGCCTGCGTAATCGGACGTTTCGACTTTTTGATCGCCAGCGCGCGCCAGCAATTGAATCACAGCAAATGCGCCAACGCTCATCAACGAATACACCAGCATGTAAAACGCCACAGGCGCGGCTTCGCTGGTGACGAAACCGACCAGCGCGTAACCGGCGTGGGCGATGGACGAATACGCCAGCATTCGTTTGATGTTTTTCTGCGACAGCGCCACAACGTTACCAATGGTCATCGTCAGAGCGGCAATGATTGCTACAGCCGTCACCCACACATGATGAAGCTGCGCGCCAAGCTGGCCTCCGGCGTTGAAGCCTTCGGCAAACACGTGCAGGAACGCGGCAAAAACAGCGGCTTTCGGAGCCGTTCCCATAAAGCCTGTGACGATGGTCGGAGCGCCTTCGTAAACATCAGGCGTCCACAAATGGAATGGAGCGCTGGCAATCTTGAATCCGAAACCGACCAGCATCAGTGCCGCTCCGATCATCAACAAAGCCGGAAATTCGACTTTCCCATCCGAAATTGCCTGATTGATTCCGGTAATGGTCGTGGTCTTGGTCGCTCCATAAACCAGCGCCATTCCGTACAGTAGAAACGCAGTGGCAAACGACCCAAGCAGGAAGTATTTCAACGATGATTCGCTGGCGCGCGCGTCGTAGCGGCGATACCCCGCCATCACGTACGTCGTGATCGAAGCGATTTCCAGTCCCAAAAACACCGTGACCAGATCGCCAGCCGCTGCCAGCAACAGCATTCCAGCCGTGGCAAAGAGAATCAGCGCAAAAAATTCGCCGGGCGGCAACGCTTCATCGAGCAAAAACTGGCTGGCCAGCAAAGCCACGACAATGGAAACGATCAGAATCGTCACCGAAAAGAACACGCGAATCGGGTCAACCACCACCATTCCGGAAAAGTAGCTGCCAGGTCCCACAGAGTTCAGTCCGGCGACGGCAACCAGCGCCAGCAGCAAACCGACCAGCGTAATTCCGGCGTTGATTTTGCGTGCGCCTTTTTTGGAAAAAGCGTCCACCAACATAACCACCACCGCTGTCAACGAAACGATGGTTTCCGGAGCGATTGCCCAATAGTTCAGATTGAGTAAGTTAAGTTGCATTTGTTTTATCGCTCTTGATGATTTTCCGCGACCTTGGCCGGGGCAGGTTTGCCCATTACATACTCTTTCACCAGAGTGACCGTCTTTTCACTGCCGCGCAGGAACACCATCGGTTTGACGCCCATCACAATCGCCAGCACAACCAGCGGAACCATCGCCAGCACTTCGCGGCCATCCATGTCTTTCAGTTCGGCGTTTTCTTTCTTCGTGATTTCGCCAAAGAAAACTCGCTGAATCATCCATAGCAAGTAAACCGCCGACAGAATCACGCCCAGCGCAGCCAGCACCGCAAACAGCTTCGCGTGCGGAACCGGTGAAGCGAACGTGCCCAGCAGAATCAGGAACTCGCCGATGAATCCGTTCAGCAGCGGCAAACCTAGCGAAGAAAGCGCGACGATCAAAAACAGCGTCGTGTACTGCGGCATCGGTGTAGCAATGCCGCCAAAGTCTGCAATCTGGCGCGTATGGCGACGGTCGTAAACGATCCCTACGCCAAGGAATAGCGCACCGGTCGAAATGCCGTGCGCCAGCATCTGGTACAGCGCTCCCTGCATTCCCTGATCCGTGAAAGCGAAAATTCCCAGCACGACAAAACCCAGGTGACTGACCGATGAATACGCCACAAGCTTTTTCATATCCGGCTGCACCATTGCCACCAGCGCGCCGTAAATAATGCCTGTCACCGCCAGCGCCATCACCCACGGAGCCGCTTTCTGCGACACCGTCGGGAAAAACGGCAGGTTAAATCGCATCAACCCGTACGTTCCCATTTTCAGCAGAACTCCGGCCAGAATGATTGAACCGGCGGTTGGCGCTTCGACGTGCGCGTCGGGCAACCAGGTGTGAAACGGAAACAGCGGAACTTTGATAAAAAACGCCAGCGCAAATGCCAGCCACAACCAGACCTGGACATTCCCAGGAATCAAGGTTCTGCCCGCTTGAATGTTGTTTGTGATTTCGACGATGTCGAAGGTCGCGCCATTCTTACTGTTCAGAATGTACACGGCGATAATGGCGACCAACATCAACAAGCTGCCGACTACCGTGTAAACAAAAAACTTGATTGCCGCATAAATGCGCCGCTCTCCGCCCCAGACGCCGATCAGGAAGTACATCGGGATCAGCGTGATTTCGAAGAAGATGTAAAACAGGAACATATCCAGCGAAACGAACACGCCGATCATTCCTGTTTCCAGCACCAGCATGAAAATCATGTATTCGCGAACGCGCTTGGTGACGTGCCAGCTTGCCAGCACCGAAATCGGCATCAGGAAGGTGGTCAGCAAGACCAGCCAGATG
>CAYLJQ010000215.1:0-9853 GCA_964383955.1 uncultured Heliomicrobium sp.
TCCAAGATTTGGCGTGGCAACCAACCGGCTAAAATGTGGGTAAAGGCAAGGTTCTCAACCTGTCCCATTGCTTCAACAGCACAGCTTTATTATGGGATAAGTTGAGAACCTGTCCCCACCTGCACGGATTTGAGCAATGACCAAAGAACAAATCACTCGACGCGAAATGTTGAAAAACAGCGCGACGGCTGCGACCGGCGCGCTGTTTTATTTTTCAGGAACCGATGGATTGGCAGAGGCCGCTTTCCCGCAAACCACCCTGCAAGTTCCGCGCGAATATCGCTACGGACACATGCTGCAAGAGTATTTCGTGGCTCGTAGTCGCGAGATGATGGCGAAACGGGCGAAGCTTCGCGCGGTTATCAAAACTCCGGCGCAAGTGATGAAGCTGCGCGATGAAGTGCGGCAAAAGCTGCGCGCCTGTTTCGGCGCATTTCCCGAACGCACGCCGCTCAATGCCCGCATCACCGGCAAAGTCGAGCGCGGCGTTTACACCATCGAAAAGCTGATTTACGACAGCCGCCCGAATTATCCCGTCACTGCCAACCTGTACGTTCCCAAAAATAAAACCGGAAAACTTCCAGCCGTGCTGGCTCCGTGCGGGCACACGCGCAACGGCAAAGCCGAACCGAAATATCAGGAATACGCGCGCAATCTGGCTCGACAAGGTTACGTGGTACTGATGTACGACCCGCCCGCGCAAGGCGAGCGTTTCGAGTACGCGGACAAGCCCGGCGAACCAACGGTTCAGTGGGGCGTGGTGTCGCACATTGTCGCTGGCAACCAGATGACCTTGCTCGGCAAAAACTTCGCATTGTGGGAAGCGTGGGACGGCATTCGCGGTCTGGACTATTTGTTGTCACGTTCAGAAGTTGATCCGAAGCGCATCGGTCTGACGGGCAATTCCGGCGGAGGCACGCAAACGACCTGGCTGAATGTGCTGGATGATCGCTTCACGATGGTTGCGCCAAACTGTTTTGCTACGCGATATCTGAACAATCTGGAAAACGAAGAAGCGCAGGACATTGAACAAATCGTTCCTGGAATGCTGGCCGCCGGGTGCGATATGGCTGATTTTTATATCGCGCAGTTGCCGCGCCCTGTGCACTTTGGCGGAGAACAAAACGACTTTTTCGATGTGCGCGGCGTGCGCGCGGTGTACGAAGAAGTGAAGCGGCTGTACAGCATTGTCGGCAAAGGCGATGACGTAGAGATGTACATCGGCCCGGAAACGCACGGCTACAACAAAGGCGCGCGCGAAGCGATGTATAAGTTTTTCAATCGTCACGCTGGCGTCGCCGCTTCGATGGTTGAGCCGGACGTGCCTGCGGAAAAAGACGAAACGCTGCAAGTTACAGAAAACGGTCAAATTGCTTCTCTCGGTGCAAAGCGCACGTTTGATTTCACCCGCGAAGAGGCTCGGCAGCTTGTGGCCAAACGGCAGCGAACTTCAGACAAACCTTTGGCAGGGAAACCACTTGCCGTTGAGTTGGCGAAACTTCTGGCCTTGCCTGTGCGAACTTCGCCGCCGAATTATCGAATTGTCCGCGACCGGCGAATCAGCCCAGAGCACCGCGAATATGGCTACTTGATCGAAACCGAGCAGTTTAACGGGGCGAACGTGTTTGCGATGCTGCACGTGATTCCGAAGCCGGGACCGCAATACTTTTTCCCGAACAACAAAACCGCGACGCTATACGTGCCGCATTTGTCTTCGCTGGAAGAAATCCTTGCTGGGAAAGCTCCGCGAGTTGCCGACGGAGAAACTTTGCTAGCGTTGGATGTGCGCGGCATTGGCGAAATGACTGCGCGGTTGCACAAAGAAACCAGCGACGATTTCTTTTCGCCCTACGGAACCGATTATTTCTACTCGACGCTGGCGATGATGTGGAACGAATCTCATTGCGGCCGCCGCGTCCACGATCTGCTGGCAACGTTGGATTTGTTTGCGGCCAATGGCTGTCAGGAAATGCATCTGGTTGGACGCGGCATCGGAGCCGTCACCGCTGCCTTTGCCGCAGTGCTGCATCCGCTGGTCAAACAAGTGACGCTTCACAACGCCTTGCTGTCGTATCACGAACTGACTCTGGACGACCGGTACCAATGGCCGCTTTCGACGATGCCGTATGGCGTTTTGCCGCGACTGGATATGCCGGATTGTCTGCGCGAACTGGCGGGGACAAAACGGTTGACCGTGGTTGATCCCTGGAATGCACGCATGCAGCCGTGGAAACGTGAACAGCTTACTGCTCATGTGCAGGCCTTGGGTTTGGAACAAATTGAAGTTCGCGTCGGTAATGAGCGCGTGAAGAAGTGAGACGTTTGTGCTCAAAAGACTGCCGGGCGCGAAATGCTGTCATTCCGCGCCCGGTTTTCACCTGGACATTGCTTGAGAGGAGAAGGGTCAAAAACTAGAAGCGATAAGACGTGCCCATTGCGAACTGTGACCTGGCTTTCAGGTCAACGCCGGGAGCGATTTTGCCAACCGCCTGCGCCACACCGAAATCAAGGTTAAAAGCCTTTTCTGGCATCGGGACGATACGGACAAAATAAGTCATTGTGGTTGGTACCGTTGCGCCCGGCAGGTCTTTGATATATCGCGGTTGCTGTGCGGCTTCGGAGCCGAAAATCAACGTACTCTTGGCTGGGCCTTTGAATACAAACGCAACTGCGCCGAATGCTCTGGCTTCCCATTTTGTCGCATTGCCAGCGATTCCAAACACAGAGGCGTTGGTTCCTTTCACACCGAAATTCAGCAGGAACGGAAGCCCTTTTACCTGTGTAATCGTCTTTGTCCCGACAAGGTAAAAATCGCCATTTGTAGTTTCTTTATTGGTCAGCACTCCGCCGACGTGTTTGACCTGAGAACGAACGACAAAGCCAGCGGCAATGGCTGGAACGTACTTGGTTTTTGCGGCGTTTTCCGGCACCAACGTCAGTTTTCCATGAAAGGTGTTAAAGCCGCCTTCGAACAAGGGGCTAAACGCTGTGGAACTTCCAGCGACGTTAAAAGATCGTGTATAACCAATTTCGGCGCGCCCTAAAAATCCCAGCGTTGCCGATGCCTGCATGTTGTTTCCGACGACGCTGCCAGTATTCAAAAAGTGAAACGCCACTTGCGGACGGCCAACGCCATCGGTGGGGGATTGGCTGGTATAAGCAAAGGGAGTGATGAATGCTCCGGTCTGGCCTTCCCAATTCAGCCCTTGGGCTGAAACCAGGCAGAATGGAGCAGTGAGCAGTGTTAACGCCACTGTGAGCAACAAATATGTTAATAGTTTGTAGGGAGCGTAGGAATTAATGAGCATAATTTCTCCTGGGACTTCGATTTGTAACGAAGAGAGCGTGGCGGGATGCTTTAGGAAAATTATTGCGATTTCCGGCTACGATCTCTCTTCCGGTTATCACAACGGAGTGCTTGCGTGTCAGGCGGAATTTTGCGCTAAGAATTGTCCGCTGCCTCAATGCTAACGCTTGAAGATATGCGCTACCATTTCTCTGGCAACCTTTGTTCCTTTTTGGGCAAGCTTGTAAGTCCTTTGATGCTTGTCGCTTAATGAAAATTCGACTTGAAACAGCGTTGAGCAAAAAGACTCAACCTCAGTAAAAATCCACAGAGCGTTGGGTAAATTCCTGGCGTGTTCGGGAGGTAGGAACCGTGCGAACGAAAACACTTGTCGCCGCTATTCTGTGTCTTTGGTTGATTCTACCGACATTCAGCCTGGGCCAGATTCCCAAACGTCTGCCTTCCATGCGCAAGCAGGCGGAAATTCAGCAAGAATGGTTAAAGTTGCGCCTGGAAAAAGTTCTACCGGAACTGATGCGAAAACACGGCGTGGCCATGTGGCTGGTGATTTGCCGGGAATACAACGAAGACCCTGTATATCGTTCACTGACTTCGCCGACGGTGTTTGCGGCGCGAAGGCGAACAATTTTTGTCTTCACCGATCAAGGCGAAAAGGGAATCGAACGACTCGCGCTTGGCGGCGGATCGAACGGCGGATTGTATCAAGTCTACCGCGACCCGGAGGTTGAAAACCGGGAACTATGGGGCGAAAGTCAGTGGGCGACCTTGCGAAAGTTGATCGCGCAACGCGACCCCAAAAACATCGCCGTCAACATTTCGGCGACGCACGCATTTTCAGATGGTCTGTCCGCGGGCGAATACGAAAAGCTGCAACAGACGCTGGGCGCGGAATACTCCAAACGACTGATTCGCGCCGAAAATTTGCCGCTGGAATACATCTCGATCCGTTTGCCAGAAATGCTGCCGACCTACAAACACCTGATGGAAATCGTTCATTCGATCATTCGTCGCGCTTTTTCCAGCGAAGTCGTCAAGCCCGGCAAAACGACAAACCAGGATGTTGTGTGGTGGATGCGGCAACAGGTGAATGATTTGGGGCTGGGCACCTGGTTTCAGACGACGGTGGATGTTCAGCGCAAAGGTTCCGGCATTCCTAACAATCTGGCCGAAAATACGCCTATCGTGATCCAGCGTGGCGACGTGTTGCATTGCGATTTCGGCCTGACGGCTTTGGGATTGGCAACGGATACCCAGCACATGGCGTATGTGTTGCGCGCGGGCGAAACCGATGCGCCCGCCGGAATCAAGAACGCTCTGGCCAACACCAACCGCATGCAAGACATTCTGATGGAGAAAATGAAGCCCGGTCGCACCGGCAACGAAGTTCTGGCGGACGCCATTGCCACGATGAAAGCCGAAAAGATCAAAGGCACGTTTTACACGCATCCCATCGGCGATCACGGTCACGGCGCAGGTCCGCTGATCGGTTTGTGGGATCGGCAGGAAGGCGTTCCCGGTCGCGGCGACGTAAAACTGCTGCCGAACACCTGGCATTCCATCGAACTCGGTTCGCGAACTCCGGTGCCGGAATGGAACGGCGCTGAATTGTTAGTCGCTCAGGAAGAAGACGCCGTGCTGAATGCCGACGGCAAAATGGAATGGGTGCTGCGGCGACAGACGAAATATCATTTGGTTCGGTAATTTAGTGTGAAATAGAACGATGGGAAAGTTAGTAAATTTCTTTTGCGGCTCTGCCGCCCGATGTGCGGAAGGCCTGTGGCCTTCCGTGAAGCTTTGGTTTTCTTTGCGGGGCTACGCCCTGAACGGTTGGGGCGCAGCCCCTAAAAGTAAGCACAAGCTTTTCGGCAAATTGCAGACTTGCCGCACATCGGGCGGCAGAGCCGCAAAACAGCGATTACTGAAACTTGCTGCTCCGGTGCTCTGCTTATTTTTCTTTGTCGTTTGCGTTCAAGCCCAAGTCTCAAGTTTTCAACCCGCACAGCCGCGCTGGGGCCAAACGCTGACGATTGTGTATGACTCGGCGGCGCAAGGCGCAAAGTTTTCTATTGCCGATGAAGTATATGTTTGCGTCCGGCTGAGTTTTTCGGATCATAGCGAAAACCTCTCCGCGCGGATGGCCAAGGTCGGCAAGCAGCATCGGTTTGAACTGAAAGTAAAAGACAACGTCGCGGAAATCGGCGTTCACTTCATCAGCTTGAGCGGCGGTTGGGATGAGTGGGCTTATACGACGGCCACGGTTTATCGCACAGACGGGCAACCCGCGCGCGGCGCTCTGGTCAGCAAAATCTCTTCCAGTCGTTATCTGGAGTTTTTCAAGCAAGAGACAGCGCTTTACCCGGACAACTATTCGGCGTATCGAATAAAGTGGGAAACGGCTGCATTGATTGATGCCAAAAAAGCCACGGGAGAAATCAATGCCGATCTGAAACGGCTGAGCCGAATGCCGGAAAGTGCCGAACTGCTGTACGCGCTTTCGTTCGGGTATCTGGTGACAGCGCGCGAACTTGAAAGTAGAGACCAGATTCGCCGTCTGACTGCGAGTTACGCGACATCGCCTTTTGCAGGGATGGCGATCAAAGATTACGAAGAGCAGGTTGAGAACCTTGCCGTCGGCAACGAAGGCAAAGCTGAAGTTGCGCGGCTGAAGCTGGAAATTCTCAAAGCCAATCCGGCAAGCGATTTTGCGCGCGCAAGTTTACAGGCTTTGACGCGTGACAGCCGCGCCCCTCTGGAGCTGATTGAAAAGATTACGGACCTTTGGGCGAAAGCCGAGCCGGAAAATCCGCAGCCGTATTTCAGCCTGGCAGCGGCTTGTTTGAATCAATACCAGAAATATGAACGCGTGGCTCCGTCTGCGGAACGTGCAATCGAATTGCTGCTGGCGGGCAAGCTGCGGTTGTATGGCGACATCAACGGTAAGCAGACAGAAGCGATGTTGCCGGAAGCCTATCGAATGAATGCCGATTTGGCATTTCGCCAACAACGATTCAACGATGCGCTGGTGGCGGCGGAAACCGCCAAAGCCTTTGCGCGGGAAACCGATTTTGGCGTGTATTTGCTGGCGGCAAAAATCCAGCAAGCCATTGGCAAAAACACGTTTGCCGAAGCGGCGTTCATCGAAGCCTGGAGGCGTGGTTCGCAGGAAGCCGAAGAGCGATTGAAGGCAATTTATAAAGGCCAGCGCGGCAGTTTGGCCGGGTTTGACGATTATCTGTTGGCTGCAACCAAAGACAAAAAATCCGGCGGCGGTTGGAAGCAGATTGCGCCGCTGGTCAAACTAACCGCGCTGGACGGCAGACGGTACGATCTGAATGCGTTGACCGGAAAAATCGTCGTTATCAATTTATGGTTTATCGGTTGCAGCCCGTGTCGCAAAGAAATTCCTCGCTTGAACGAACTGGTCAGGGAATTCAGCGGCCAGCCGGTTGTCTTTCTGGCTCCGTCGTTCGACAGCGCAGACATGCTGCGTGAGTTTTTGAAAAAGACTCCCTTTGATTACCAGGTCGTTCCGAACGCCGAACAGATGATCAACACACAGTTCAACGCTTCGGCTTTTCCGACACACATCGTCATTGACCAAAACGGATTGATCGAAGCGACGCTGGTTGGCGCTTCGGAACGCAGGCCGGAAGAAGTTCGGCGATTGATTTTGCGGCTGTTAAGCGCTCCGGCGAAGTAAGCAGGATTATCCATTGACCATTCGCCATTAACCATTATTGGTCAGGGTAAAGAAGGCTGTTTATACCTGTCGGATAATGCGTAATGGGCAATGGCTAATGGATAATTTGGCAGTCACCAAATTTCAATCCGACACGAAAGGAAAGTTTATGGCTCAAAAATTACACAGGCTGTTTTTCTCGGCTCTGGTTTGCGTTGTTTTTGTTTCGACAGCGCTTGCCCAAAAGTGGGACACGCCGGGAATTGATGCGGCAATGAACGAGGCGATGAAGTTATGGCAAACGCCCGGCGCAGCCATCGTCGTTGTCAAAGGCGATTCCGTTATCTTTGTGAAAGGGTACGGCGTGCGCGACGTGACAACCAAAGAGCCTGTCACGCCCAACACCGTGTTTGCCATTGGTTCGACAACCAAAGCGTTTGTCACGGGAGCGATGGCGATGCTGGTGGATGACGGCAAAATGAAGTGGGACGATCCGGTCAGAAAGCACGTGCCGTATTTCCGGCTGGGCGATCCATTGGCAAACGAAAACGTTGTTTTGCGCGATATTGTCACGCATCGCACAGGGCTGATCCGTCACGATTTGCTGTGGTACGCATCGCCGTGGAGCAGGGAAGAGATTGTCCGTCGCATCGGATTCGTCCCGCTGAGCTACGGCTTCCGCACGACGTTTCAATATCAGAACATCATGTTTTTGACGGCGGGCTTGGCGGTCGGGAATGCTGCCGGTTCAAGCTGGGAAGACTTTACGCAGCGCCGAATCTTCGATCCGCTGGGGATGAAGTCAGCCAGCCTGAGCACCACCCTTGCCGAAAAAGCTGCCGATCACGCCACGCCGCATCAGAAAAAAGGTGCCGGTGTTGAACCCATGTCGTGGCGAAATATTGATAACGTTGGCCCGGCGGGTTCGATCAATGCCAGCGTTCAGGATTTGTCGAACTGGCTTCGGTTGCAATTGAACGAAGGTATGCTGGACGGCAAGCGGCTGATTTCCGCGGAAAACATTCGCGAAATGCACACACCGCAAATGGTCATTCGCAACGAAGGCCGCTGGCAATTGTTCTTTCCGCCTTCGGAAACGTCGCAATTGAGTTATGGCCTGGGCTGGTTCATCAACGATTACCGTGGCCGCAAGCTGGTGATGCACGGCGGAACGATTGACGGGTTTCGCGCCAGCATTGTGCTGGTTCCGGAATCGAAGCTTGGTGTCGCCGTGCTGACCAACTTGAACGGCACGCAAATGCCCGAGGCGGTTTGTTACAACGTCGTTGATCTGCTGGAAGCTTTACCGAAAAAAGACTGGAACGGCTACATCAGCGAAAAGGCAAAACTTTTTGACGCCGAAACGAACAAAGCTCTGCTGGCGCGGATGGGAGCCAGAAAGAAGGACACGAAACCTTCGCACGAGCTTGCGGCCTATGTCGGCACGTATGAAGATCCGGGCTACGGCAAAGCGGAAATTTCGCTGGAAGGCGAGGCGCTTGTGTTAAGTTGGAGCAGTTTCAAGACCAAACTGCAGCATTTTCACTTCGACACGTTTGCGTCGACAGAGCCTCGCCTGTTGACAGAGCAAGTGCAGTTTCAGCTTGGGGCGGACGGCGAAGTCAGCGGGCTGAATTTTCAAGGCGTCAACTTCAAAAAGAGTCAGTACCGCGCGCGGTAGCAAGCGGTTTCAGAAAGGGAAATCATGAACTTATCAAACCAATTTGTGCGGATGTTGATCGTTGTTGGTATCTGCGTTTTCTGCAACGGCGCGTTCGCGTCAGACGACGGGAAAATCACTGTGGAAGAACGAGCCAAAGCCATCAAATGGATGAAAGATTCGCATGCCGAAACACTGGCTGCGTTGGAAGGATTGAGCGAAGAGCAATTGAAATTCAAAGCTGCGCCGGACAAATGGTCGGTGTTGGAAGTCGCCGAACACATCATGATGGCTGAGGGATTATTGTTCGGTGCGATGGAACAAGCGTTAGCCGCCAAGCCGAACCCCGATTGGGAAACCAAGACCAAAGGCAAAACTGAATTTCTGGAAAACGTCATGGTCGGTCGCAAAGGCAAGGCTACTGCGCCGGAAAGCATTGTTCCCAGCGGCAAGCTGTCGGCCAAAGAAGTCGTCACCAAGTTGAAAGAGGCCCGCGCCAAGACGTTGAAGTTCACTGAAGAAACTCAGGTGCCGTTAAAAGCGCACACCTCCGAACATCCTTTCCCGGTGTTCAACACGCTGAATGCGTACCAATGGCTGGTTTACATTCCGCTGCACAATTTCCGCCACAATAAACAAATCGAGGAAGTGAAGGCGAATCCGAACTTCCCGAAAAAGTAATATGTTCAGAGTGCACGCTTTAGCGTGTCCTATGTAAGCCACACGCTGAAGCGTGAACTCTGAACTTGAAGAGTCCTTTATGTCCTTTACCAGAATGGATCAAAGCACTGCCGCCGATTGGATGGTTATTGGTGGCGAAGTCGCCAAACGCCAGGCCCAGATGCCCGCAATGATCAAAGGCATGCTGAAGCAACTGGAAGATCAAGTGGACGGCTTTGCGATGAACCAACTTCAACATGGATTGCAGACGGCGACGCGTGCGGTTCGTGACGGCGCTTCGGAAGAAATGATCGTTGCCGCGCTTTGTCACGACATCGGCAAAGTCATTTCGGTCATCAACCATCCGGCCATTGCGGCGGAAATTTTGAAGCCGTACGTTTCCGGCGAAATCTACGAAATCATTCGCACGCACCAGGATTTCCAAGGCAAACATTATTACGCGCATTTCGGAATGGACCCGAATTTGCGGCAACAGCACGAAAGCCAGCCCTGGTTTGAATTGGCCAAAAAGTTCACAGACGAATGG
>CAYLJQ010000216.1:0-9852 GCA_964383955.1 uncultured Heliomicrobium sp.
GCCTTTTTAGCCGGAGCCTTTGTTGCCGCTTTCTTAGCCGGAGCTTTCTTTGCAGCTTTCTTTGTTGGCACGGGTTTCTTTCCTCCTTTCTTTGAGGTTGGTTTTGCCGCCTTTTTCGCCGACTTGCTTGGCTTGGCAGCTTTCTTAGCTGGTTTGGCAGCTTTCTTGGCGGCCTTTACTGCTGATTTGACAGCTTTCTTGGCCGATTTCTTTGCAGATTTCGCGGCTTTTTTCGCAGCCTTTTTGGCAGCTTTTTTCGCCGGCTTTTTCGCTGGTTTACTGGATGTTGCTGTGGACATCGCCGGAACGGTGCCAATCACCACGGGAGTTGCCGTCGCCACAGGCTCCAATACTTCAGTCACAACAACGGAAGTCGGTTCACTGGCGGTTTCCACTTCGATTTCTTCGAATGCATTTACTTGTGTCAGCGGAATCTCTGTTTCTAACTCCTCCTCTGCGTCTACGGCTTCTTCCTTGTCTGCTGGAATGGTGAAAGGCTGGCCGACGACTGTGGAATCCTCTTCGTCATCCTCTTCATCATCGTCGTCATCAATAGAATCTTCATCCACGCTGCTATCAAGATCGTCTTCGTCTTTCAAATAATCGTCGTCTTCGTCGTCTTCGTCCTCATCGCGATAATCGTCGTAATCCCAGGGATCGCGATCGTCATCTCCAAACTGTAAAGAGTGTGCTCCAAGGATCCCGCTTTGCGGAGCAAAATATGAAGCGGGTGACAGATCGTCATTTTCATTTCGACCAACTGCCAGATCATCTTTCAAACCAGGTTTTTCAATCATAAATCCTCCTTGATCGGTTAGTCCTAACGTCAGAGCAATGCGCTGTTGCCAACGTCGTCCGAATCATCGAACGGATAGACCGTGCGACAAAGCGTATTTGGTTTGTTGATGTAGAACGAATCGTTACTGCCGACAAATGCGCGCGGATTATAGCACGTAGCTTTCGAGCCGCTAGAGCATTCATCTCTCAACCCAACTTTGCCTGCATCTGCATCAATCACGTTGAGAAAATAATGGGGTTATTTTGCATTCGGCGGCTGATGTGTAAAATGACATATCTTCAGTGGACGAATGCAGGCAACCTCCGGTATTTGGGCAAAGAATAGTAATGAAGCAGGAAAAGATCGGAATTGGATTAATCGGCACCGGTTTTGCGCGAACCGCGCAGGCGCCAGCTTTTCAATTGTGCGATGGCGCAGAGTTGGTGGCTGTGTGCAGCGGGCATCATGAAAATGCCGTCAAAGTTGCTTCGGAATACAAGATCGCTCACGCCTGCGAAAGTTATGAACAGTTGTTGGCTTTGGAAGAAGTCTCGTTGGTTGTTATTTCTGCTCCGCCCTATCTTCACCACCCCATCACCATTGCCGCGCTCAATTCAGGAAAACATGTCATTTGCGAAAAGCCCATGGCGATGAACGCCGATGAAGCGCGCGAGATGACGGTATTGGCTGCTGCAAAGCCGGATCAGCTTTCAATCATTGACCACGAACTTCGCTTCAATCCTACCTGGCGTCGAATGAAGGAATTGGTGGATAGCGGGTTTCTGGGCGATCTTTATCACGTCAACATCACAATTGCCTCTGGCTTTCGGCATTCGGCCCAGCGCCCTTGGAATTGGTGGTCACAAAAATCTGCCGGAGGCGGATTGCTAGGCGCGCTTGGGTCGCATGCGATTGACGCGCTTCGCTGGACGTTTGGCGAGATTGAAGCGGTTTGCAGCACCGTGGCGACAATGGTTCCTGAACGCAAGGATGCCAAAACCGGAGAAATGAAGCCGAATGAAACGGATGATTATTGTTCGTTTCTTGTTCGTTTGAAGTCGCAGGATGAGCGCACGTCGCACGCCATTGTTCAACTGTCGGCGCTGTATGCCAGTGGCGGCAAAAATCAGGTTACTGCCGTGGGCAGCAACGGCACCTTGGTTCTGGATGGCGAAGAGGTGCTGCTGGGAGCCATTGGATACAATCACCCGTTTGAAGAAATGTCGCTTGCAGATCGTGCCAGAGAGATTTCCGTAATTCCTGACAATATCTGGGCACGTTCGTTTTATCACCTGGCACGCGAAACGGTGCAGGCAATGCGCGAAGGGCGAACTGAAATCGCGCACGCCGCCACATTTGCGGATGGGTTGCGGTGCCAGGAAGTCATTGATGCTGTCTTGCGGTCTCAAACAGAACAACGCTGGATAGAATTGAGCGTGTAACGCTCATCCGGAGTAAAACCGATTCCGAAAGTTTGCTGCCGACTGGCGAAACGCAATTCCTTGTGTATACTCACATCTTTGCTTTGTGCCCGCCGACTGGAATTATTGGCGTTTGCAAGCAAATCAGCTTTAGAAGCTCAAAGAGCAAATCAATCAAATTTCAATTTTGGAGTATTCAAATTATGGCAACAGTGAAACGCTACAATATCTTTTGCCCGAAATGTCAGCATAAGTTCCCAATCTTTGCTTCCTTGCACCACTCAATCAATGTGGATGGATGGATCAAGGACAAATCCGAAAACCACGATTGCAAAGCCTACGCCGATCAATTGGCCAAAGAGCGTGCGCCCCGCGCATTGAACCCGATTAAGGCTTCGAAGAAAGGCAAATAGTTTTTGCTTTCAGGCTCAAGTGTGCTTTTGCCCGGCAGGCTTAATCGTGCTGCCGGGCGGAGCAGGTAAATTAAACGTGGTTTCGAGGAAGGAATTCATTTAATGGCAACCAAGATTACGGTCAACAACAACGGTTCGCTGCGGATTGAAGGCGATGTTGAAATTTTCGACGCTAGCGGTAAACCATTTGGGCTTGGCGGACGGTCAGTGATTGGTTTGTGTCGTTGCGGCCAAAGCGCGAACAAACCTTTTTGCGATGGCGCGCACGCTCGCTGCGGTTTTCAATCGCAAGTCGAAGCCAAGGACTTGCCGCCTCCTGCGCCGAAACCGGCAGCGTAGTTGTTGAAGCAATGCTGAAAAACTAATAGGCCTGAATGGCCAAAATTCTAAATAAGCTTAGGAATAAAAATATGAGTAAAGCAGCACCATCAGCAGGAGCCGGATTGCGCGACGTTGTCGCCGCACCGAGCAGCATCTGCTTCATAGACGGCGAAAAAGGAATTTTGATTTATAGCGGCTACGATATTCATCAGTTGGCCGAAAACTCAAATTTTGAAGAAGTGGTTTTTCTGCTTTGGAATGGGCGATTGCCAAATAAAGCCGAACTGGACGACCTGAATAAACAGCTCGCCGCAAACCGCGCGCTTCCCGCAGAGATCATTTCCCTGATCAAATCGTTTCCCAAAACAGCCGTTCCGATGGATTCCCTTCGGACGGCTGTTTCAGCTTTATCGTTCTTCGACCCTGATAAAGGCAACAACTCTCCTGAAGCGCGTAAGCGTCAGGCGATTCGTTTGACGGCCCAATTGGCAACGGTTGTTGCTGCAATTGATCGCATTCGCAACGGCAAAGAACCACTGGATCCGAAACCGGAATTGTCCCATGCCGGAAACTTTCTTTATCTGCTGAATGGGAAAGAGCCTTCGGATGTTGAAACGAAAGCTCTGGACATTGCTCTGATTTTGCACGCCGACCACGAGTTCAATGCTTCGACGTTTGCCGCGCGCGTTACGGCTGGAACTCTGGCGGATATTTACGCCGCGACGGTTTCCGCCATCGGCGCTTTGTCAGGTCCGCTTCACGGCGGAGCCAACGAGCAGGTAATGAAGATGTTGCTTGAAATCGGCTCGCCGGAAAAAGTGGACGAATACGTCGCCAACAAATTTGCCAAAGGCGAAAAGATCATGGGCATCGGCCACGCCGTTTACCAGACCGAAGACCCACGCGCCACACACTTGCGCCGAATGTCCGAAGCCACCGGTAAACGCCAGGGCGACACGAAATGGTTCGATATGTCCAAGCGCATTGAAGATATTGTGGTCGCCGAAATGGACAAGAAGGGCAAGAAGATTCGCGCCAACGTGGATTTCTACTCGGCTTCGACTTATTACATGCTGGGCATCCCGGTTGACCTGTACACGCCGATTTTTGCAGTCAGCCGCATCAGCGGTTGGACGGCTCACGTGCTGGAACAGCTTGGCAACAACAAACTGATCCGTCCGCGCTCTGAATATCTGGGCGAAATGGATCTGAAATATGTTCCGATTGATCAGCGATAAACTTAGAGGTATCGGTTTATGAGCAGCGTCGTCATTTACACCAAACCCGGTTGCCCCTATTGCGCGAAAGCGATGGCTTGGCATCAGGCCCAGGGAATTGCTTTCGAAGAGCGCAATGCGCAGGACAATCTGGCTTACCGTAAAGAAATGTTTGCCTATTCCGACAACGACCCAACTGTTCCAGTGATCGTCGTTGACGGCGTTTACAAACAAAGCGGTTGGGAAAATCGTGGCTGAACGGTTCATTGACGATCAGCCGTGAGCTGATCAACAACAAAAACAAACAAGGCGGTTCGGCAATCAAGCTGAAACCGCCTTTTTGATTTGTGACAGTAGCCCGACCGTAAGAGAGGGCTTTTCGGTGAGGCCCAAATTATGTCTAAAAAATCCAAACCAACTCGCCGTGAAATTTTGCAAAGTGGCGTCGCCGCGTCAGTTATGCTGCTTGGCGATCAAGGAGTATTCGCAATGACAAATCCTGTTCAACCGACCGCAAAAAGTTCGATCACCGATGTCGACGGAATCAAGGTTGGCCACTTCACCGATTCACGCCGACCGACGGGCAGCACTGTGATTTTGTGTGAAGACGGCGCAACCGGCGGAGTTGACGTTCGCGGCTCGGCTCCGGGCACGCGCGAAACGGATTTGCTTGATCCGAAAAATCTGGTGCAGCAGGTTCATGCCATTGTTCTGAGCGGCGGCAGCGCTTTTGGTTTGGAAACAGCAACCGGCGTCGTTCGTTATCTGGAAGAGCGGGGAATTGGGTACGATGTTGGCGTCGCGAAAGTACCGATTGTTCCCGCCGCAATTTTGTTCGACCTGACTGTTGGCGACGCGAAAATTCGCCCTGACGCCGAAGCGGGCTATAAAGCCTGCAAAGCCGCCACGGTCAATCCGCCTGCTGAAGGAAATGTTGGCGCTGGCGCTGGCGCGACGGTCGGAAAAATGTTCGGCGGCAAACGCGCAATGAAAGGCGGCATCGGCACGGCTTCGATAAAGTTGCCCGGCTTGACCGTCGGAGCAATCGTTGCCGTCAATGCTGTTGGAGACGTAATTGATCCGGCGACTGGTAAGCTGATCGCAGGAGCGCGCACCGCCGACGGCAAAAAACTGGCTGGCACAATGGCAGGAATTCTGCGTGGAGAGAGCTTGCCGCCACTGCTCGGTGGAACGAACACGACAATAGGTGTGATTGCCACCGACGCCAAACTCGATAAAGCACAAGCCCAGAAAGTCGCTGAAATGGCTCACGATGGGTTGGCCAGGACAATCAATCCTGCTCATACGATGTTCGACGGAGACACCATTTTCGCCGTCGCCACTGGCAAAACGACTTCCACGCAACCTGCCAACGTCACGTTGATCGGGGCGCTCGCCGCCGAAGCAATGGCTCAAGCCGTCGTTCGTGCAATCAAAGCAGCACGCGGGATTCAAAACTTGCCCAGTGCAGCGGACTTGGGATAAAAGCTAATCGCAATCCGCTATCACTACTCATTGGCCAGGAGAAAGGCTTGACCGACATCACCATCTCGCCGTCCGCCATTCAGGAATTTATTCAACGCTGGGAAAGTTCCGGCGCGGCGGAGCGGGCTAATTACCAACTCTTCCTCAGCGAGTTGTGCAACCTGTTGGGCGTTGCGCCTCCTGATCCGGCGCAGGCTGACGACCGGCAAAACGCTTATGTTTTTGAGCGCAACGTGGTCTTTCAATACCCGGACGGAACCAACAGCATCAAGCGCATTGATCTGTATAAACGCGGCTGCTTCGTGCTGGAAGCCAAACAGGGAAGCGAGCGGAAAGACAGAGGGACGGAGGGACTGGGAGACGGAGCGACGGCGCTTTTTCCCGAACTGAACAAAAAGCAGAAGAAAGGCACGGCGGTGCGCGGGACGAAAGGTTGGGATGACGCGATGATTGCCGCGCGCGGCCAGGCCGACCAATACGCTCGCGAAATCGCTCGCGCTGAAGGCTGGCCGCCGTTTCTGATCGTGGCCGACATCGGTCATTCGATTGAACTTTACGCTGATTTTGCGCGAGCAGGCCGGACATACCTGCCCTTTCCTGATCCGCGCGGCCATCGAATCTTTCTACGCGATCTGGAACGCGAAGAAGTCCGCGAACGGTTGCGAATGGTGTGGACGGAACCGCTGGCGCTTGATCCCAGTCGCCGCAGCGCCCGCGTCACCCGCGAAGTCGCCGCGCAACTTGCCCGGCTGGCCAAATCATTTGAAGACGCCGGGCACACGCCGGAACAGGTCGCGGCGTTCCTGATGCGTTCGGTTTTCACGATGTTTGCCGAAGACGTGGAGTTGATTCCCAAAGGCAAGTTCACCGAATTTCTGGAAAGCCTCCGCGAAGACCTTTCTATCTTTCCGCAGATGATGGAAGAGTTGTGGCAGCGAATGAACACCGGCGGGTTTTCGCCGATTCTGAAAACCAAGCTGTTGCAATTCAATGGCGGGCTGTTTTCCGAAAGCAGCGCCTTGCCGGTGACGCGCCAGCAATTGGAGTTTTTGATTGCCGCCGCCAAAAGCGATTGGCGCGACGTTGAACCGGCGATCTTCGGCACGCTGCTGGAACGCGCGCTTGATCCGGTTGAACGGCACAAACTCGGCGCACATTACACGCCGCGCGCTTATGTTGAACGGCTGGTTTTGCCGACGATCATCGAACCGCTGCGCGAAGAATGGGCGGCAGTGCTGGCCGCAGCCGTCACGCTTGCCCGCAACGGCGAC
Organism: uncultured Heliomicrobium sp.; assembly: GCA_964383955.1. GTDB lineage: Bacteria > Acidobacteriota > Blastocatellia > RBC074 > RBC074 > RBC074. Next base: position 6,907 of record CAYLJQ010000216.1, read on the forward strand.
ACCGCGGGCGCGTCGAATGAAGTCGAAGCCTTCCGCCGCAAACTCTGTTCAACGCGCGTGCTGGACCCGGCCTGCGGCAGCGGCAATTTCCTGTACGTCACGATGGAGCACATGAAACGGCTGGAAGGCGAAGTGCTGGACGCGCTGGAATCTTTCGGCGAAAAACAGACGGCGCTGGAATACACCGGCCTGAACGTTGATCCGCATCAATTCCTGGGCCTGGAAGTCAATCCGCGCGCGGCGGTCATTGCCGATCTGGTTTTGTGGCTGGGCTATCTGCAATGGCATCTGCGCACGCGCGCGGGCGAAGCGCCGCAAGAGCCGATCCTGAAAAACTTCCGCAACATTAAAGAATGCGATGCTGTGCTGGCATTTGATGAAAAGGAAGAGGTCAAAGACGCCGACGGCAACACCATCACGCGCTGGGACGGGCGCACAACCAAAAAACATCCGGTGACCGGTGAAGACGTGCCGGACGACGCGGCGCGCGTCCCACTGCTGCGCTACGTTAACGCGCGCAAGGCGGAATGGCCGGAAGCGGAGTTTGTTGTCGGCAATCCGCCGTTTATCGGCACGCGCAGGATCAAATCTGCGCTTGGGGACGAGTATGTTGAAGCTTTACGGCGTGCTTATAGCGAAGTGCCTGAAACGTGTGATTACGTGATGTACTGGTGGCACAACGCTGCTCTAAAGGTAGAGGCAACAGAAATAAGAAGTTTCGGCTTTATCACCACAAACAGCATTGTCCAATCATATTCACGCGGTTTGATGGAACAACATCTCTCAGCAAAGGATGGAGTCGCTATCCAGTTTGCTATTGCTGATCATCCGTGGGTTGAGGCGTCGGATGGTGCGGCTGTGCGCGTGGCGATGACCGTTGGAGTGGCGAAGCAAAGTTACTCAGGCCACGCGGTTTTGGGGCGTATGGTTGACGAAGACAACGGCATCGAGTCCGCACCGATGATAAAGGAAATCGTCGAAGCGATTGATTCGACACTTAAACCGGCGATTGGCATTGGTAAGGCGCATTCGCTGAAAGCTAATGTAGGAGTTTGTTTTCAGGGTGTGGTTCCTGCTGGCGACGGATTTAAGCTTGAGCCTGAAGAGTTGGAGCTGTTGAACATCAAGTCAGACAAGTTGCCTCCCATAATTCGCAAATACATCATTGGGCGTGATCTTGTTCAGCAACATCAGCCAAAGTTCATTATCGATTTTTTCGGCCTTTCGGAGGATAAAGCTCGAGATTCTTGGCCGCAGCTTTATCAAAGGTTGCTTGATCGTGTTTATCCAGAAAGGGTACATAACAAGCGAGCAGTTTATCGGGATAAATGGTGGATTTTTGCTGAACCAAGACCCGCTATGAGGCTGGCACTTTCCGCATTGCCAAGATTCATCGTCACGCCTTACACAGCCAAATATCGCCCGTTTGTTTTTGTTAGTGGAGATACGCTTCCTGATGCGATGGCATATGCGATTGCATCGTCCGATGCTTTTGTCCTGGCAGTGCTATCAAGTCGGCCTCATCTTGCTTGGGCGCTGATGGCAGGCGGCACACTTGAAGATAGGCCAAGATACAATAGCAAAGACACCTTTTTCCCATTCCCATTCCCCGACTGCGACGAAGTGCAAAAACAGAAAATCCGCGTGCTCGGCGAACAGCTCGATGCGCACCGCAAACGGCAACAGGCGCTGCATCCGTCGCTGACCCTGACGGAGATGTACAACGTGCTGACGCGGCTGCGCGCGGGCGAAAGTTTGACCGAGAAAGAAAAGCTGACGCACGAACAGGGCTTGGTGTCGGTGCTGCGCCAACTGCACGACGAACTCGACCGGGCGGTGGCGGATGCTTACGGCTGGCCAGTGGATTTAAGCGACGAAGAAATCCTGTCGCGTCTGGTGGAATTGAATGCCGCGCGCGCCGCCGAAGAGCGACAAGGTTTGATCCGCTGGCTGCGGCCTGAATTCCAGAATCCGCAAGGAGCGCAGCAAACCGGCTTTGCTGCGGGGGACAAAGAAGCGGTTGCTGTTGCGTCCGGCAAGCAGGAGAAATTGCCCTGGCCGAAGACGCTGGCCGAACAAGCCAAAGCCGTTCGCGCAGCGCTCACCAGCGATTCCGGTGTCGTCACCGCCGACCAATTGGCCAAACGATTCCGCAGCGCAAAAAAAGACAAGATTGCAGAGTTACTGGAAACTCTGGTTTCGCTTGGTCAGGCGCGCAAAGTTGAGGAAGGAAAGTTCGCGGCGTAAGGGTTTGTGCTGATTCCATTCTCTGAAAACGTCCGACAAACTTATGGTTTTTGAAATTAAATGTACTCAGGAAATTCGTTTGCTTAGCCCAGCCGTTCACGGCTGGGAAAGAAAGCAGCAAAACGGAAAAGGGCGGTTTACCGTTCTTGTTCACTGGCTTTAGCCAACCAATCTGGCTGAAGCCGAAATTAAGCCCGGTGAACCGGGCTGCCACTATTTGATGAAACTTTGTTCCCAGCCGTGAACGGCTGGGCTATTGGAAAAGAAATTTTTCAATACAAGATGAGGGCATTTATTTCTCAATGATCATCAGTTTGTCGAAGGCTTCTGGAATCGCTTATTGACCAAAACCGCGACAAACTAAAGTTGTCGGACAATGGCGATTCCATTTAGTCCCACGGATATACGATTTGGAATAAAGTAAAACCATCGAAACAGTTCTCAATGCCGTTTGAGCCGCTATCCCATTGAAAATTAACCACTTAAATTTTCATTTGGCTTTCGCCTTCTTTGGCCCGCCAGATGCAATTGAGGCGGGCGAAAGGAGACCTGGTATCAGTTGCAGTTCCGCAGTCTGATGGACTCAGGTGGATAAAAAATGAACTTGAAGAAAACCGTTATAGCTTTAACTCTCGCATTGGGGTTCGTCGTTTCTGCCGGTTTGTCGAGCCAGGCTTCCGTTCAGGCTCAATGGCCATG
>CAYLJQ010000217.1:0-9798 GCA_964383955.1 uncultured Heliomicrobium sp.
ACAGCGGCGGCTCCGATGACAAAACGCAAATCAGGCAAGTAAACCGATTGCCAGGTCAATTTATGAAACGAATTGGAATTTTGATCTCCGGTCGTGGGTCAAACATGCTGGCGTTGGCGGATGCGGTCAGAGAAGGCCGCATCCCCGACGCCGAAGTCGCCCTGGTGATCAGCAACGTCGAAACGGCGGCGGGGCTGGTGGGGGCGCGCGAAATGGGGATTCCAACGTTCTTTCACAGCCACAAAGGCTGCACACGCGAAGAGCATGACCGTGTGATGGCCGCGGAATTGCACCGCGCAGAAGTGGATTTGATTTGTTTGGCTGGCTATATGCGATTGTTGTCCCCGTGGTTCAGCCAGGAATTTGAACATCGAATTTTGAACATCCACCCTTCTCTGCTGCCGGCGTTTCCCGGACTGAATGCCCAACAACAAGCGCTGGATTATGGCGTCAAATTTTCAGGCTGCACGGTTCATCTGGTTGATGAAGAACTGGATCACGGTCCCATCGTCAAACAATCCGTCGTTCCGGTGTTGGCTGGCGATACGGAAGAAACCCTTTCCGCTCGTATTCTTGCCGAAGAACATAAAACTTACGCCGAAGCCGTCGCTCTGATGCTGAACGGCAAATTTCGCATTGAAGATCGGCGTATTGTCGAAGTTTGAATTGCGTTTGCCAGGCACCTTAGGAAAGGGCTTCGGTTAAGAGCGGTTGCGGTAGGAAATCCGGGAATTGCAGCCTCAGCCTTCCACTTTCAATTCGTTGATCAGACGGTGCAGGTATTGACGGCTGATTTTCAATCGGTGAGCGGCTTCGGAACGCGAAGCGTTGCATTCACGCAAGGCTTGGGCGACCAGTTGCCGTTTGAAGTTCTGAATCGCAGTTTCAAAAGACAGCTCCGGCGGCAGCAAACCGTTGACCAATTCCAGTTGCGGCACGGCAGTCTGTTTGGGGGCGTTTTGGACGGTGTTTTCGATTGCCAGCACTTTTGCAGGCAGCAAACTTTCATCCAGCACTGACGACTGGTTAATGACGACGGCGCGTTCGATGACGTTTTCCAGTTCGCGAATGTTGCCTGGCCAACGATACGAAACCAGACGATCTTGAAAACCTTGCGTAGCATTCGCCGGCTGTTTGCCATGTTTGGCGGAGGCTTTCAGCGCAAAGTGATTGGCCAGAATCGGAATGTCTTCGGGGCGTTCGCGCAGCGGCGGCAATTCCAGATTGATGATATTCAGACGGTAATACAGGTCTTCGCGGAACTGCCCGGCTTCAATCATCTCTTCCAGATTGCGATTGGTGGCCGCAATCACGCGTATGTCCACTTTGATTTTTTGCTGCCCACCCAATCGCTCAAATTCGCGTTCCTGCAAAACGCGCAGCAATTTGACCTGCATTGACGGCGACATCTCGCCGATTTCATCCAAAAACAATGTGCCGGTATCCGCCAGTTCAAACCGGCCCTGTCTGCGAGTCGCGGCTCCGGTGAAGGCGCCTTTTTCGTGGCCAAAAAGTTCCGATTCAACCAGCGTTTCCGGCAACGCGGCAATGTTGCAGGCAATGAATGGCGCACGGGCGCGCGGGCTGATGTTGTGAATGAACTTGGCCAGCATTTCCTTGCCGGTGCCGGATTCGCCTGTGATCAGCACAGTCGCACTGGTTTCGGCAACGGCACGCGCCTGATCAATCACGCGACGCAACGAAGGACTGGAACCGACAATTCCCTGCTGCCAATCGCCGCCTCGACGCAGTTCGTTGCGTAAATCCAGATTTTCTTTCTGAAGCTGGTAATACTGCGCAGCAAGCCGAACGACGATTTCAACTTCTTTGACGTCGAATGGTTTCGTGAAAAGGTTGTGCGCGCCGCGATCTACGACTTGCAGAGCCGTTTCGTGGTCTTCGTCGCCGGTAATGATGATGACGGGCAGCAGCGGGTTGAGCTTATGAACCGATTCCAGAATCCCCAAGCCTTCGCTGATGTCGTGCAAAGAAGGCGGCATGCGCAAATCGCTGAGCACAACATCAATGGATTCTTTTTCGACCAGCGCCAGGGCTTCGACACGCGAACCGGCTTCCAGAACGCGGTAATTATCTTCCAGCGCCCAGTAAAGCTGCTTCCGCACGGATTCCTGGTCATCCACCACTAATACAGTTTGTCTTGGTTGATCGGGCATAAACTTCTTGTCGCCAACTAATCGGTTCAAACTGCCGCTACTTGAGATTCCGGTTTCGATTCTTCCTGTTGTTGCGGCAACACGATTCTGAATTCCGTCCCGACATCAACTTTGCTGCTGACGTCAATTCGCCCGCCGTGCTGTTCGACGATGTCACGGCAGGAATATAGCCCCAGCCCAATTCCCTTTTTCTTGGTCGTCGCAAAAGGGTGAAAGAGACGCTCGCGGACAAAATCTTCGGTCATTCCTTTGCCGCTGTCGGCAACCGCAATAATCGCGTTGCCGTTATCCTGTCTGGTGGCCACACGCAGCGAACCGCCATTGGGCATGGCTTCCAGCGCGTTAATCACCAGATTTTCAATCACCCGCTCGATTGCCTTGCCATCTACATTGGCATTTAACTCAGGCATAAGCTGCGTCGAAACCTGATATTTGTTGGCGGCCTGCGCGGCAGTGCGGTTCAAAACGCGTTCGCAAAGCTGTGTCAGATTCGATTTTTCGCGAATGCGCTTGGTTGGCGTTCGCGGGTCAGAGAGTTTGGAAACCAGGCCTTGCAGATTGTTGACGGTTTCAGACAAGGTCCGCATTGCATCTTCACGAAATCCTTCGCGGTTGAACTTGCGCTCCATGTTGTTGACCAGCAGCGAGAGCGACAAAATCTGGTTTTTCAGGTCATGCGTTAGAACAGCCGACAACCGAGCGAAAGATTCAAACTGCTTCTGTTCGCCTTCTTTGCGGATCATTTCGCGCAACCGGCTGGCCATACGATTAAAGGATTCGGCCAGCACGCGCGTTTCATCCTTGGCTTTGACCTTGATCTGGTATCCCAGATTCCCGGTTGCAATTGCGCGCGCCCCGCGCGTCACTTTGCGAATTGAATCCGTGATACTGCTGATCAGGTAATAGAGCGTCAGCATTGCCACAATTACCAGCAACATTGTCAGCGCCAGCAGCACATAGCTGGAAAATTCCAGTTGATCAACCGCGCCGCTGTAATTTTCGACCATATAGATCGAAAGCCGTGGGCTGGCTTCGTGCAACCGGTGCCGAACCAACCAGGGCGACCATTCGTCAGTATCTTTGTCGGCGTCTTTAATGATCTGAGTCATTGGACGCTGAATTTCCCGGAATGCCTCAGTATAAGGTCGGCCTTGTTTGCTCGCATCCGATGCGTACAACACCGTTCCTTGCGGTGCCAGGATAATGGCTTCCGGGTGGGCGGTTCGCGCGCGTCCAGGTTTGATGATTTGGCGCGGACCAACTGCTTCACTGAGCAACTGTTCAACACGCATGTTGAGCACCAAGGCAGCAGCAATGTTGTTGCCTTCGTCTCTAAGTGGAGCGATCAGTTGCAGCATTGGTTCGGTGCCATCGGGCTGAACCTCTGTAACAAAAACAACATCGGACGCAGCTTCGGTAAATCCTGCAGGCATTCCGATTCTGTCATCGGCAGAAAAATCTTTCTCGGCAATGAAAGGCTTTGCCAATCCATTCGCATCGGCTTGGATTTCAATTTTGAATAAAGGGACACCTTGCCGATTTACACCACTTAAGGAAGAGTATTTTTGTTGGTTGGCCAGAAGGAAGGCCGACAGGTCGTAACTTAATAAACGGTCGGGCAGGGCTTGAGTGCTTTGCTGCACAGCGCGGGCATAATTTCGCAACGCCGTTTGCTGGGTGAACTTCAGAATTTCCGTTTTGTCCGTGGATAGATTGGCGTCAATCTGATCAGAAATCGCACGCGTGCGGTCGGTCAGTTCCTGTCTCAATACGGACTTGATGCTGCCAACTGCTGTGTCCTGCCAGCGCGCCCACAGCAAAAACATCGGGACGATGATGAACGCAAAAAAAATGATGACCAGCTTAGCGCGAATCGCCATAGAAATAAGTCGCCTGCTCGAAAAAAGTGCTGAGCTAAGTATGAAGAATCAACTTTTCAGCAAAGATGGATGCTACACCCAAGCTGAGAAAGCTGTCAAAAAATGGTTCTGCGATAGGGAAACGAGACGGTCTGTAGATGTTCGCCAAGCTCTTTTGGGTTGCTGTCGCTTCTTTCTAACTTCAATTGCCAGAATCAGTAAAAGAAGTCACTGTTTGGCTGCGGCTTCAGCAGGCTTGTTCGCGTTTTCCGCTTTGAAGGACTCGTCTTTCAACTGCACATTAAAAACAGCCTCAACGACTTTACGTTCTTCAATCAATTTGTCGTCCTGATACACCATGGTGATGTACGGCACCAACGTATTTTGAATAATGTGGAAATCCTTGAAGTAAAGCCGGTATTTGGATGCTTCCGCCTGACCATCCGCCTTTTCTTCATAATTGAGATAAAGGATGCGTCCTGAATTTCGGCTGACTTCGTATCGAGTGCGGACTCCATCGGGCAAAATCAGGTCAATCACGTCCATCTGTAAATTGCCAAGCTTGGTGTTGGCGACATATTCCAACTTGGCTTCATTTTCTTTGTACCGCAGCAGGGCTTCATAACTATGCAGGTGAGCTTTGTGAAATCCTTTTGCCACGTCTTCACTCGGTTTTTGGATTTCGCCGTCATGGATATTCCAGGTGTCCTTGCCGTCAAACCCAAGAATGTATTTCGTGCCGGGCAATTCCAGTTCAACAATCCGCAAATCATCTTTCATCTTTTCTTTGCGGATGAATTTGGTAATGGTTTTGCCTTCGCGAGTTCCTTCAGGAGAAACGAATTTGACCAGCGCCCGCAATGTGCCATTGCGCTGAACCGCATAAAGACCTGCTCTGCTGCCGTAAGCCAGAATCGCTCGTTCGGCAATTTCTTCCGGCTTGGGAATTTTTTCGGCGTTGACTTCTGCTGTACGGCTGAGCAACGCCCCCAGGCTCAAAGACAGCACGACGCCTGTAAATACGGCCCAGCGCATTTTCCCACTAACATTCTTAAAAGACATTTGAGTTGACACCTCTAATCACGAAACCTAAACTTCGCTGTTTAATTTGGGCAGATGATAGCTCACTGTGGCTGGCATTCGCCAGTCCCCCCAAGTTCCGTAGCTCTAAACAAAGTTCCTGGGGGCGGTTTAATCCACCATGTTTTGAACGGTTGGAACCTGACAAACGCGCAATCAACATCCATATTTCTTTCCGTATTCATAAAAATTCGGCTCGAATCGCAATCAGCCGTACCGCGATTTCGAGCAATCATTAACGCAGTAGTTCTGAGAAGGAGCCAAAACATGAAAATTGGAATTCTGGTCGGAATGGAAAACACCTTTCCTCCGGCATTGATCGAAAAAATTAACAGCATGGACGCGGGCATTACCGCCGAGTACGTCAAAATTGGCGGCGTCAAAATGGGCGAAGCCACCGAATACCGCGTCATCTTCGACCGCATTTCCCACGAAATTCCCTTCTATCGTTCGTACCTGAAAAATGCCGTGCTGAACGGAGCCATCGTCGTTAACAATCCGTTCTGGTGGTCGGCGGACGAAAAGTTTTTTGGCTTTTCACTGGCCACCAAGCTGGGCCTGGCAGTGCCGAAAACGATCCTGCTACCGCAAAAGGCTTACATCAAAGGCGTGACTGACGCCAGCTTGCGCAACCTGGAATTTCCGCTGGATTGGAATGCCATCGTCGAACACATTGGGATGCCAGCGATTCTGAAACCGCACGACGGCGGAGGCTGGCGCGATGTGTACAAAGTCAATTCGCTGGAAGAATTGTGGCGCGATTACGACCAGACCGGCACGTTGGCCATGACCTTGCAGGAATTCATTGACTTCACCGATTACGTTCGTTGTTACTGCGTGGGCCGCAAAGAAGTTCTGATCATGCCCTACGATCCGAAAAATCGCCGCTACCTGCCGCAGGAAGCCCTGGCGCATTATTCGCCAGAAATGCTGGATCGCATCACACGCGACACGATTTTGATCAACGAAGCGCTTGGCTACGATCTGAACACTGTTGAATTCGCAATTAAAGACGGAGTTCCGTACGCGATTGATTTTACCAACCCCGCGCCGGATGCCGACATCTGGTCCGTAACCGAGCCTTATCACAACTGGGTGACCAATGCCGTTGCCAACATGCTGGTTGATTACGCCAAGAACGGCCAACCGACAGGGCAATACCACCGTTGGTATAAATGGCTGAACCCGGAAACAGTCTCCACGGCAGCGTCAACCGCTGGCCATGTGGCGCAAACTCTGGTCGCCGGAGTCGAACAAATTGCGCACACGGCTTCGAACGTGCTGTCAGAAGTGATTGACCAAATCACCGAGCCCATCAAACCCAAGCGCGCTCGTAAACCTGCGGAGAAAGAAACCAAAGCGGCTCCTAAAGCTGCCAAAACTGTGACCAAAGCGACCAAATCCACGAAGAAGAGTTAGTTCGTGCTTGGCACTCTGTTAAAGTGCCAAGCTAATAAACAAAAGGCTCAGGCAAGAGATTGCCTGAGCCTTTTTCTTTCTGCTTTTGACAAACAGCATTAGGGCAATTTCGTCAGCCGGTCGCGGGCGTTGTTTGCCTCGTTCGTTTGTGGAGCCATTTCAGCGACGCGTTGATATTTCAATTTGGCTTCTGCCGTGTTGCCCGCTTGCTCCAAGGCTTGCGCCAGACTCAGCATTCCCTGTTGATGTTGCGGTTGGGCGCTGGTCAGTTGCGTCAGGATGGCGATGGCTTCCTGAGTGCGGTTGGATTTTCGGTACACTTCGCCCAAGGTGTAGAGCATGACCGGATTACCCGGTTGCGCCTTGCGTACCTGTTCCAATTGCTCTTCGGCTTCCTTCAACCGGTTCTGGTTGTTCATGACCGTCGCCAGATTGATGCGCGGTTCGGCGTAATCAGGCTTGTAATTCAGGGCATTTCTGTATGCGGCTTCAGCTTGTTGCAGCTTGCCTTGTTGTTGGTACACCCAGCCCAGATAGTAATGCGCTTCGGTGTAATTGGCCTGCTCTGCGACGGCTTGCAACAAAGGCGATTCGGCTTCGGCAAACCGGTTCTGCTTCGCAAGCGAATCGGCCCAGTTGTAAAGCGTTTGCGTGTAGCGCGCTCCGTTGGCGACGGCCTGGGCGTAATACTTTTCGGATTCAACGAAGTTGTTTCGTTTGTAGTAAATGTCGCCCAGGTTCGACATGGCGTCGTAATAATCGGGCTTCCCGGCGATGGCTTTTTTGTAATTCTTTTCTGCCTCCGCCGGATTGTCATGGTTGGAATAGTACGCCGCCAGATAATTCAGCAGGAACGGTCGCCCCGGCGCAAACTGCAGCGCGTGCGTTGCCATCGTCAAATCATTCTGCCAGGTCAGGTTTTGGGCGAATGTCAGGCCGGACAAAACCATGACAATCAAAATGGTTGCGGCAAACACCAGTTTCTTGGTGGGGACGGCTACGCGATTGTAAAGCCAGGCAATGCCCATTGCCGCCAGCAGGCAAAATCCTACGGACGGCAGGTAAAGATAGCGGTCGTGGATGATGGATTCTTCCGGGTTGAAGGCTTTCAGATTCAGCACCGGCAAGACAAACATCAACGTCCAGGCCAGCGCCAGCAATCCAATTTTTGACTTTCGAACCAGCCACAAACTAACTGCCAGAACAGCGACAAACAGCAACAGCGGCAACCAGAACGGTGGTTGACTGGGCAGGTCAACATAGCCATGGTCGTAAATCACCGACAGTGGATACGGAGCAAACAACAGCCGCACATACGCAAACAACACCGAAGGTTGGGTCAGCAAAACCTGCTCGGAAGTAATGCCGACGGCTTTGGGTTCAGGCTTGCTGATGAATCCCAGCACAGCGATGCGCGCCGCCAGATACAAAAATCCGGCAATCAGAAATGGCGCAGTTCGCATCACCACGCGATTCAACTTTGCGCTAATGGATTCATTGCCCTGACTTCTCAGCCATTCGCGCACAGCGACGACTCCGGCCATGACTATCGCAACTTCTTTAGTAAACAGCGCCAGCAATGCCATTGCCAAACTGGCCAATTGCCATTTGGTATTCGCTTCGCCTTCTTCCATATGGCGTTCGTGAAAGATCAACGCCAGCAAGACAAACACCGTTGCCAGCGGATCCGGGACTCCGGAAACCCAGGCAACGGATTCGACGTGGATCGGATGCACTCCGAACAATAACGCGGCCAGCGCGGCGACTTCGCGCGATTGCCCCCAGGCCCGCACCAGACGGTAAACCAGAAACGTCGCGCCCAGATGCAGCAACAGCGAAACCAAATGCCAGCCAAAAGGCGAAAATCCGAACAACTGATAGTTAATGATCAGCAAGCTGTTGAACATCGGGCGGTAATACAGACCGACGGCTTTACTAGGGTCGGAAGTCATAAACTGCCACACGCCTTGCGTGAACATCGCCGGAATGTTCGCGGCGGATTGCAGCGTCGGATTTTTCAAAATCTGAAAACCGTCGTCGTAAACAAATTCCCCGGTCAGCGAATTCAAAAATACCAGTGCCGTGATAGCCAGAATCAAAATCAAGGCATTGCGTTCCGACTTTCCGGCTTTGATGGAAAATGGTTGCGATTCAGCCAGGCGCGACGATGCAGCCGGTTTCCTTTCGACCGCTTGCTCATTCGGCTCTTGCTCCGCCAGATTTTGCTCTTCAATCCGTGTCGCGGGTTGTGGCTTGGAAGTGAGTGTCCTTTTGCCTTTCGACTTTTTCATGTCCTGGGAACGACCTCCTGGGTGCGTGTCTTGATTCGCAAATTTCGATTTGGATTTGGCCTCTGTGCCGATACGTCTGGTATGATGCGAGGCCTGCAAGATATACCCGCAAAGACTTTACTGTTCAAGAGCTTCAATGAAAGAGAAGGTTATGGCGAAAAAGAACTCACAAAAGCTGACCACCGGCTCGCAGGCAGCGAGCAATTCAATGACAACGAATCAAACTACCGAATCCAGCAACGCGAAACGCTGGCTGGCTCCGCTGGCAATCGTTGTGATGCTCGGCGCGGCGGCAACGATCTTTTTTTACGGCGACAAGTTGATGGGCAAAAACAGCCAGTCGGCGACCGCAGAGCCGGATATGGGATTGAAAGAACCGATCAAAATGAACATCGCGCAAGCCGTGATGGTCACGGTTGATCTGGATTTCGGCAGACCCGCAACCATTGCCGAAGCCATTCAGCAAGTTGAACGCAGCTACCAACCGGATGACGGCGTTGGCCGCACCTTCGCCGTGCTGGACGCTTACGGAGAAATGACTCCCGAAGGCAAATTACACATGTCCATGCACGTCAGCAGCGAAAAACCCGGTTTCGGCGCGTTGAAATTCAAGCGCACAGGCGAAACGCTATGGCGCGGCAGATTCGGCAATCCGGGCGATCAGCCAGCCGGGGTAAAAAGCTTGACGATTATGATGGCCAATGGCTCTGGCGGAAATTATGTGCTGGACGGCGGGCGCGGAGGCAGTTCGGCGCTGGATGTTTACCTGCAAAACTCGCAGCAGAAACTGCGCGACGTTTGGCGCGATGGCGAAGAACGTGAATTCACCTTTATTTACAGCGCTTGCGGTTGCCCAGTGAAAGCGATGGTTAAGCGCGTGGGTGAACGAACTCAGCGAACTTCCGACTTACCAGTGATTTTCCCGGACGATCCGGCGGCGGTGGTTTTGAACGTTATCGTCCAGAAGATCGATCT
>CAYLJQ010000218.1:0-9738 GCA_964383955.1 uncultured Heliomicrobium sp.
AAGGAAGCGCCCTATCGCGGAGACGAGGACTTGCTGCGACAGATGATGCTGAATCTGCTGGACAATGCGATTAAACACACACCGTCGGGCGGCAAAATCTCGCTGCGACTTTCGCAAAACGACTCGCGGCACCTCATCACCATCGAAGATTCCGGACGCGGAATCCCCGCCGAAGCCCAGCCGCATGTGTTCGAGCGGTTTTATCGCGCAGATTCAGCGCGCACTCGTTCGGAACCAGCGAATGGCAGCGGCGCTGGACTGGGGCTTTCTATCGCACGCTGGATTGCCGAAGCGCACAATGGCTCACTGAATTTAGTTCATTCCGACGACACTGGCAGCCTCTTCTCCATTTCCCTTCCTGTGTATGCCTAAGCCATTCATCTTCTATTTATCTCGTTTTCAATACCCTGCGCTTGATCCAAGGTTTCAGAGAGGAAGCGATGACAAATTTGAAGATGCTCTTTCTGGTTTTCGGTTTGTGGCTGGCACTTCCGCAAACCACGCAAGCCCAAACCGCCAATGTCTCTAAACAGGATGAAGCCCGCACGGGTCACAACTTGAATTCGCAGGCAAAAACCGCCGGATTCGCTTTGCCCGCAGGCGTGTCGCTTGGTGACGGATTGTCCGAAGACGAAGCCGTGGCGATTGCGCTTTGGAACAATCCGGCTTTCCAGGCTGAATTGGCTGCGCTGGGCTTGGCGCGCGCGGATGTAATCGAAGCCGGTCAGTTGCGAAATCCCAACTTGACGCTGATCTTTCCGTTTAGCGTGCGCGTGCTGGAAGCTGTGGCGCAATGGCCTTTCGATGCTTTGTGGCAACGTCCTCGCCGGGTCGCAGCCGCCAAATTGGAACTGAGCCGAACGGAAGAAACTCTGGGAGCAATGGCGCTTGATCTGGTTCGCGACGTGCGGCTGGCATACGCCGATTCCCTGCTGGCCGAATCCCGCTCTCGCATTTCCACGGATGCCGCCCGTGAACGCCGCGAAATCGCCGTCATCGTCAACGCGCAATTTCGCGCCGGAGAAATCAGCGAACTTGAAACCAACGCTTCGCGGCTGGACGCCAGTTTGGCAGAAGAGCAAGCGGCTCGCTTCAGCAATGAAGCCACAGTCGCCAGAATCCGGCTGAATTCCCTGCTGGGATTCGCCAGCGATGCGCCGCCTTTCACGCTGGCTCCGAGCAAGCCGGTGCCACCGCCTACCATCGTTCTGGCTGGGAATGCGTCAACGCCAATCAGCGATCCAATCGGCGAACTCATCAAGCAAGCGTTTGATGCCCGCCCGGAACTGAAAGCCGCTGAACTGGCCATCGTAGCCGCCGGGCAACGCGCCAAATGGGAACGGTCGAAAATTCTGACCGTTTCCGCCATCGCCAAAGAATACGGCAAAGGCGCAAACGGGTTTGAACAAGGGCCGGGCTTGCTGATTGATTTGCCGATCTTCAATCGCAACCAGGGAGCGATCAGCCGAGCCGAAGCCGACATTGAACGCGCCGCCAAACAACTGGCCGCCATGCGGCATCGCGTCGCGCTGGAAGTTCAGCAAGCATACACGCAGCTTCAGCAGGAACGGCAATCGTTGGAACGCTGGCAAACCAGCGTGCAGCCACAAATTCAAGAGGAGCTTCGGCGAACGGAACGAACGTATGCGGCAGGCGATGTGGCGTACTTGCTGGTGCTGCAAACCACACAACGAGTCACCGACGCGCGCTTGCGCGAAGTTGAACTGCAAGCCGCGCAAGCCCGCGCCGCCGCCCACCTGGAACGCAGCATCGGAAGGAGACTGTTTGCCAATCACTGAAAACAAACTACGGATCAGTACCGCGCGCGGTAGCAAGCGGGTGGCCCTCACTCTGACTATCGTATTGTTGACGGCCTTTTTGTTCGGTTGCGCCAAACCGCAAGCCGCCGAAACGCACAAAGCTGCGCCGCCCGCCAAAGTTGAAAACGCCGTCAAGGAAACCGACCTGGCAACGATCAAACTGTCGCCGCAAGCCGAACAGCGTTTGGGAATCACAGTCGCGGAAGCCGCAATTCAGCCGGTCGCAGAAACCCGCAATTTCGCCGGTGAAGTCGTGTTGCCGCCGGATCGCACCACCAGCGTCGCGGCTCCGATGGGAGGAACATTGGCAACCAGCAGTGACAATTCGTCCGGCGTCCCTGTCGTCGGCCTATTCGTTCGCAAAGGCCAAACGTTGTTCCGATTGATGCCGTTTCTTGCGCCCGAACGGGATTTGCGGGTGCAGATCGAACGCGACATTGCCGCCGCGCAAACCCGCGTCGAAGCGGCTCGCGTCCGTCTGAGCCGCACGGAGCAATTGCTACGCGACAAAGCCGGCAGCGAAAAATCCGTCCAGCAATCGCGCGAAGAACTCGATCTGGCGGAAAACGAATTGAAAGCCGCTCGATTGCGGCTGGAACGATTCGACAGCAAACCGCTGTCTTCGGATTACTCCATCAATATCGCTGCGCCGCGTGACGGCATCGCCACCCAAGTCTTCGCCAATTCCGGCCAATCTGTGACCAGCGGCGCGCCGTTGATGGAAATCGCCAATCTGTCTTCTGCCTGGATTCGCGTGCCGGTTTACGTCGGCGATTTGCGGGACATTGACGCTCGCCAGTCAGCCAGAATTCAAAACCTGGGTGATACGCCCAACGCACCTTCACGTTTGGCACGCCCGGTCAAAGCGCCTCCTTCGGCTGATGCCTTAGCAAATACTGCGGATTTGTACTTTGAACTATCGAACGCGGACGCCTCGCTCAGACCGGGACAGCGAATGAGCGTGACGCTTTCGTTGAAAGGTTCAACTGAAAGCCTGACGGTTCCGTGGTCGGCGGTCGTGTACGACATCAATGGCGGAGCTTGGGTTTACGAAAACACAGCGCCGCAACAGTTCGTTCGCCGCCGCGTCGAAGTCACGCGCGTTGCCAATTCACAGGCCGTTCTCGCTCGCGGCCCGGCAGTTGGCGCAAAGATTGTTACCACTGGCGTCGCCGAACTTTTCGGGACTGAATTCAGCACTGGCAAGTAACCGCAATTAGCCATTAACTATTTGCCATTGTGCATTAACCGGCAGGTAGAAAGTCTTTCTTTACCCTGACCAATAATGGCTAATGCTGAATGGTTAATGGCGAATTGCGTCTTCCGATCTTCGTTTTATTTCTCAAGGCAACCCAAACAGATGAACTGGCTTGTTTCCACTTCGCTCAAATTTCGTTTCGTCATCGTTGCGCTGGCCATACTGCTGATGATCGTCGGCGTGCGCGAGATTCAAACGACTCCGCTAGATGTTTTCCCGGAATTCGCGCCGCCGCTGGTCGAAATCCAAACTGAAGCTCCGGGACTTTCCACCTCCGAAGTCGAAAGCCTGATTTCCGTCCCCATTGAAAATGCGCTGAACGGCACGGCAAAGTTGAAAACCTTGCGGTCGAAATCCGTGTTGGGTTTGTCGTCCGTCGTTTTGATTTTCGAAACGGATACCGACTTGATGCGGGCGCGGCAAACCGTTCAGGAACGACTGGCGTTGGTTGCGCCGCAACTCCCCACTGCCGCCAAAGCGCCGGTCATTTTGCAGCCGCTGTCTTCCACCAGCCGAGCGATGAAGATCGGCGTGTCTTCGCAAAAGCTTTCGCAAATGGAATTAACCACCTTGGCTCGCTGGACGATTCGCCTGCGATTGATGGCGATTCCAGGCGTCGCCAACGTCGCCATCTGGGGGCAACGCGACCGGCAAATTCAGGCGCTGGTTGACGCGGATCGTTTGCGAGCGCACGGCGTAACGCTCGACGAAGTTTTGAAAGCTACGCGCGATGCTGTGGCTGTCGGCGCAGGTGGTTTCGTTGATACGCCCAACCAGCGGCTAGCCGTCACGCATGCGGCTGCGGTCGTCAAACCCGAAGATTTAGCGCGAATCCCTGTGGCTTATCGTCACGGCTCGCCGCTGCCGCTCGGCGCTGTGGCAGAAGTCGTCGAAGGCTTTCCGCCTCCAATCGGCGATGCCGTCATCAACGATGGGCCGGGCTTGTTGCTGATCGTGGAAAAACAACCCGAAGGCAACACGTTGGATGTGACCCGCAATGTCGAAGCCGCGCTGAATGCTTTGCGCCCGGGATTGAAAGACGTCGAAGTGGATTCGACCATTTTCCGTCCGGCGACCTTCATTGAAACGGCGCTAAAAAATCTTCGCAGCGCGCTGCTGATCGGGTGCTTGCTGGTCATCGTTGTGCTGGTGGTGTTTCTGTTTGAATGGCGAACGGCATTGATCAGTTTGCTGGCAATTCCGCTGTCGCTGATGGCGGCGGCGATGGTGCTTTATTATCGTGGTTTTACGATCAACACGATGGTCATCGCCGGATTGGTCATCGCGCTTGGCGAAGTCGTGGATGACGCGATTATTGATGTTGAAAACATCGTCCGGCGATTACGTTTGAACCGGGAACTGGAAAACCCCGAACCGGCGATCAGCGTTGTGCTGAAAGCTTCGCTGGAAGTCCGCAGCGCAATTGTTTATGCCACGCTGATTGTCGTGCTGGTGTTCGTCCCGATTTTCTTTCTGGACGGATTGTCGGGATCATTTTTCCGGCCACTAGCGATTTCGTATGTGTTGGCGGTGCTGGCTTCGCTGGCAGTCGCCCTGACGCTGACTCCGGCGTTGTCATTGTTGCTGCTGCCGCAAGCTATCAAAAAACACAAAGCCGAACCGCCGCTGACTCGATGGTTGAAACGCGGCTATCGAAGCATTTTGGCAAAGCTGGTTTCAAGCTGGCGGTTTGCCGTCGCCACGTTGCTGGTCTTTCTGATTGCGACCGCTGCCGTCGTTCCTCTGCTTGGCGAAGAGTTTCTGCCCAATTTCAAGGAAACTGATTTTCTGATGCACTGGGTGGAAAAGCCCGGCACTTCGCTGGAAGCGATGCAGCGCATCACCGTCCGCGCCAGCAAGGAACTGCGCGCAATTCCAGGCGTTCGCAACTTTGGTTCGCACATTGGCCGCGCTGAAGTCGCGGACGAAGTCGTTGGCCCGAACTTCACGGAACTGTGGATCAGCATTGATCCGAACGCGCCATACGACGCGACCGTTTCGAAAATTCAGGAAGTCGTTGACGGCTATCCCGGCTTGACGCGCGACCTGTTGACATACCTGAAAGAACGCATCAAGGAAGTGTTGACCGGCGCGGGCGCTTCTATCGTTGTCAGAATTTACGGATCCGATTTGGCTGTGCTGCGCGACAAAGCCGCCGAAGTCAGTAAAACCATTGGTGGCGTTTCCGGCGTCACCAACCTGAAAGTCGAACAGCAAGTGCTGGTTCCTCAACTTGAGGTAAAGGTGAAACCCGATGCGGCGTTTCGTTTCGGGCTGACGCCCGGCGTCATACGAAACGCCGCAACGACGTTGATCAAAGGCACAAAAGTCGGCGAGCTTTACCAGAACCAACAGATCAATGACGTGGTTGTTTGGGGCACGGCGAATTCCAGAACGGACATTGAATCGTTGCGGCAATTGCGATTTGCTTTGCCCAGCGGCGGAGACATTCCATTGGGCGACGTGGCTGACATTCAAATCGTTCCTACTCCCAATGTCATTCAGCACGAAGGCGCTTCACGGCGAATTGATGTGACCTGCGACGTGAAAGATCGCGATTTGGGCAGCGTCGCCCGCGAGATTGAATCGAAAGTCAAAGCCCTGGCCTTCGAGCGCGGCTATCATCCTGAATTTCTGGGTGAATACGCCGCACGGCAGCAATCGCGCAACCGATTATTTTGGCTTTCCGGTTTGTCACTGCTGGGGATTTTATTGCTGCTGCACACGGATTTTCGCTCGGCGCGGTTAGTGACGCTGGTGTTCGTCAGCTTGCCGTTTGCGCTGATTGGCGGAGTCGCCGCTACCTTATTGACCGGCGGAATTCTGTCGTTGGGTTCGCTGATTGGATTTGTTACCGTGCTGGGCATTGCCGCCCGGAACGGCATAATGCTGGTCAGCCATTACCGGCATTTGGAAACTGAAGAAAACCAGCCGTTCAGCCGAGAACTGGTGTTGCGCGGTTCCGAAGAGCGGTTGGCTCCAATTCTGATGACGGCGTTGGCAACGGGCTTGGCACTACTGCCCATCGTGCTGGGCGGAAACAAACCTGGCCACGAGATCGAACATCCCCTGGCCGTCGTCATTCTCGGCGGATTGTTCACCTCAACGCTGTTAAACCTGTTTCTGATGCCTGCACTTTATTTGAGATTCGGAACCGCAAAATAAGAACGAACGCAGACAAAATTTTTCGACTCACCAATGACCTGAACTCGCCCATTCAATCTTTCCGTCAATTCGGCAAGCGCTTCGCGATTGATGATTGCGATGTTATCTGTCTCACATTCCAGCAAAAAACCAACCTCTTCTATTTTCAGCAAATGCTGGCACAATCGGTCGCTGTACCAGAGTAATTTATTTCTGTAATCCCACTGATATTCGCCAGAAGTATAAAGCAGAATTCGATGCCGCTGAGAGGTTGCCGCCTGCACAACCGGAGCTAACGCGCGCATATTTCTGGCCCGGACTTTATAATTTGGAAACGCGGTCGCCACCAGAACGACCAGGGTCAGAATCGTGTAGCTAGATTTGAAAAAAACCTTTCGGTGACGCCCAATCAACGAATTCAAAGCAATCGCCGATAATACGGAAAATGCCGGAAACGCAGGCAGGATATAACGAAGCACCTTGCTGTCTGCCAGACTGAAAGGAACGACGACGCACAACACCCACAAACCCAACAAAGCCGAATTTTCTGCTTTTTCAGTCAGCGACTTTTTTATTGTGACTACCAGCCCAACAATCAGAAACGGAAGCCACGGCCAATAGTGCTTTAGCAGCAAGATAGGGTATTCAAGATGCCAAACAAGCTTTTCCGCATAACCTTTTGGCTGGGCGGAAATCGTGTGGTTGAGAACATTTGCAAAGTGTTGCGCTAAAAATTCATCGCCAAAAAGCTGATATTCTCTGACATACCAAATCAGTGGCAGCGAAAACGACAACACCACACACCCTGCCCAATACCTGGAAAAGAGTAAACCGAATCTTTTGGTAAAAATCAGGTGAAGTCCAATGATGCCAAGTGGAAACAATCCCATTGGCGATACCGTCAGGGTTGCCAATCCTATCGCCGCGCCGCACATCAGCAAATAACCCGGCTTGCGGTGGCTTCTAACATAAAAATATATCGCCAGTGTGAAAAAGAAAGTAAATGGAATTCCCGTCATCGCGTGCATTGAGTACTTCAGAAAATACTGGGTGCTCATCAACACCAGCATGGATAAAACTGGAATCCAGCGATCATCTGATAAATATTTGGCCAGAAAATAAACCAGCAGAATGGTGGCAAACCCTAACAAGGCAGCCGGAAATTTTGCGGCGTAATCAGAAACACCCTGCACCTTGAAAGAAAGTGCCACCAGCCAGACAAATAACGGAGGCTTGTCGAAATCCGGATACCCATTGAGCTTTAACGTAAACCAGTCACCGGTCTGTAAGACAGTCTTTGCCTCGTGGGCATAAACCGCGTCGTCATAACCACTCAAATCTCCTCTGTGCAAGTTCGCAAACAAGATGACAGCGGAAAGAAAGGCAAGCACAAGAACGTGAGGTGTGGGATGTGTCACGCGAAATGATTTGAGAGGTAGCCGGGTTAGACTAAAACCAAAAGCTGTCCCAAATAATCTTCCCTGAGTATTGAAGGAATCCGATCTTCGGTTATCCATACCATTGTCCATAATCTTCTACCTTTACTTGTCAGTTTGTTGGAAAGCAACATTTTGCTCCCGTAACGTGCAAGCTCGTTTTTTAAGTTTTAAATTTTAGAAGTCTCGACGAAACGAAGGCGGCGATGACAATCAGCGAAAGCAGCAATGTAAGTCGCTCATGGTTCCTGTTTCCCAGTCGTCATTTCGTGAGGTCACTCCAAGTGGTAAGTTCGATTTCCAGTTCCGCTAACACTTCTGGCAAAGCAGGATTGAGCAAAGCCTGGCGTTCACGATTGCCAAACAAATTCGGGTAAGGATTTTCGTTCGCAATGCTGGGATGCAGCGCCAGTTCCATAACGCCAGCGGGAAGGTTTCTAAGATCGCTAACGAGTTCGTCAAACCCATAAGCTCCGGCCCGTTTGAATCCTAGAAAATGATCGTTGTGCCGCAAGCCGCTTTTTCCGGCCATCACCTGCGAAATCGCCAGAGAGTTTCTGAGCGCCCAAGCTCCGCCCCTTCGCAACGGCAATGCGTTTTGTTCGCGTGGAAGCCTAAGCGACGGAATGCCGAATTCATGGGCAAGCCTGACGGCCAGATTCCAGGCCAGCGGGAATGCGTGCAGATGTTGATGACTGTCAATGTGCGAAAGACAGATTCCGGCATCACACAACAGTCCAAGCTGGGCGCGCCATTCCAGTTCCACCGCGCGGCTCACAGCAAACGGTTGCTTGACCCAGCGAACCATCAAATCGCGCAATCCGACAAACGTGCCGTCGTTATCAGTCAGCATCTCAACTTCAGTTGCAATGGAAACGGGGCAGCCTTCGACCGCATTCAAATGTGCGCCGACACTGATAGCGGGATTTGAGCGTAGAAAGCGAATCGCGGAATCCAGGTTTCGCCCATTCGCCAAAACCGAAACGTCACGCAACCGGCCTGCGGCAACCAACTCTTCAACAGCGGCATTAACCTCAGCGCAGAGTCCATAATCGTCTGCGTTGATTATCAATCTTCTGACCATGACTTTTGCGTTGGAATAGGAAGTGTGGCTTTGCCCGCCAGGGAGCTTCGTTTCAGATAGATGGCCATTTCCTTGACGATTCCCAAAATCACTTGAGGCCGCGAAAGCGTCGAAAGACCTCGTGTACGTGGGTAATACGTCAGCGGATACTGAGTGATACCCAAATCGTATCGCTGCGCTTCCAACAGAATTTCGGCGTCAATGAACGAGCCTTCCGACCGCAGATCCGCTGTTTGCGCCAGCGCTCTGGGGATGATCTTGCAGGCAAAATTCACATCGCGCACCTTCAACCCAAATAGCAGACGAATCAGCAGGTTATAACCTTTTGTCAAAATCCATCGGCGAGGCCCTTCGCCGCGATTCCCTCTGCAACCAATGATGACCTTTTCATAGCTGGCCAGCGAAACCAACTTCGGAATAAGTGCAAAATCGAACGGCAAATCGGCATCTGTGTAAAACACCAAATCGCCATCGGCGTTTCGCAACCCGGTGCGAATTGCTGCTCCCAATCCTCGATTGCGGTCGTGGTTGATCAACCGAATCCTAGGTTCCTGTCTGATTTGTTGTTGAATCAACTCAGCAGTACGGTCGTAACTACCGTCATTAATCAGTAACAGTTCCAAAAAGGCAGGATCGGCTCCGACTTCCTTGAAGATAGATTGCACCAGGGGCAATACGTTTTCTTCTTCGTTGAACAAGGGGATCATGATGGAAAAAGACGACTTCTCGGCAGTACCAGGCAAAGACATGCAAGCTCCTTGGTTAATTTGGCCGAGCAAAAAAAAGCTAAACCAATGAGGCTGCACTTTCGTCTATGAAGTCGGCGGCAGACCACTTGGTGGGAAACTTCATCCTCTCAGCGGTTTGTTAGCTAGCAGGTCGGAATGTCGGGCTTTCCAGGGCAGCGACATTCCGGCCAATTTTTTTGGGTATTACTGCTCACCCACCAAAGGCAAAGCTAAAAGGAATCAAGGAATTGCTTTCATTCCTTTTCCC
>CAYLJQ010000219.1:0-9735 GCA_964383955.1 uncultured Heliomicrobium sp.
TGAATTTTAGAGAGATTTTGAAGAGGCGAGATAATCGCAACACCGTCGTGCGATTGCAAGACTGGTCTGGTATTCTTCGACCGCCAACCTCTCAAATCACTGACAGGAGAAACAGTTTTGATGAAGCGAAAATCCTTTGTAACGCTGCTCGGAATTTTGTTCAGCGTGTTGATTGCCCAGGCCCAGACGCCGCGCGGAGTCGCGCCCGCGCCCAATCGTGCCGAAGGCGAAGGCCCGTTCCAGCGCCTGATCATTCGCGGCGCAACGGTGATTGATGGAACTGGCGCACCGCCCGTCGGCCCGGTGGATATTGTCATCGAACAAAATCGCATCACGGAAGTTCGCAGCGTTGGCTACCCGAAAGTTCCCATTCGCGAAGGCAGCCGCCCGCAAAACGCCGCCAAGGAAATTGATGCCAGCGGAATGTATGTGCTGCCGGGGTTTGTGGATTGCCACGGCCACATTGGCGGCGCGGCGCAAGGGACTTCGGCGGAATATGTTTACAAGCTTTGGATGGCGCACGGCGTGACGACGGTGCGCGAACCGGGCAGCTTCAACGGTGTTGACTGGACTTTGCGCGAACGCGAACGCAGCGCCAAAAACGAAATCACCGCGCCGCGCCTGTTCGCTTACGTTTCGCCGGGCGCGGGTTGGAACAAAGGCCGGTTGAGCACGCCGGAACTGGCGCGCGAATACGTTCGCTGGGCAAAAGAAAAAGGCGTTGACGGTTTCAAAGTCATCGGCGATGGCCCGCTCTACGATCCAGAAATCATGGCCGCGTTTCTGGACGAAGCGAACAAGCTGCAACTTGGTTCGACGACACATTTGAACCAACTGGGTGTCGCTCGGTTGAACATGCTGCAAGCCGCTCGGTTGGGCATGCGTTCGATGGAGCATTGGTACGGCTTGCCGGAATCGTTGTTTGCCGATCGCACGGTTCAAGACTTCCCGCTGGATTACAACTACAACGACGAATCGCATCGCTTCGGCGAAGCCGGACGCTTGTGGAAGCAGGCGGCTCCGCCCGGCAGCAAAAAATGGAACGACGTGATGGACGAGCTTGTAAAGCTGAATTTCACGCTCGACCCGACCTTCACGATTTATGAAGCCAGCCGCGACTTGATGCGTTCGATGCGCGCCGAATGGCACGACCGGTACACGCTGCCTTCGCTGTGGAAGTTCTACACGCCCAGCCGCGAAGCCCACGGTTCGTACTGGTTTAACTGGACGACGCAGGACGAAATCGAATGGAAGACCAATTACCGGCTGTGGATGGCGTTCGTGAACGAATACAAAAATCGCGGAGGCCGCGTGACCACGGGCAGCGATTCCGGCTTTATCTACAAACTCTACGGCTTCGATTACATCCGCGAGTTTGAGTTGTTGCAAGAAGCGGGCTTTCACCCGTTGGAAGTGATCCGCGCGGCCACGATGCACGGCGCGCAATTGCTGCACGAACCGACAGGCAAACGAATTGAATTCGGCATCGTTAAACCCGGAATGCTGGCCGACTTGGTGATCGTTCCCGAAAACCCGGTTGCCAATTTGAAGGTGCTGTACGGAACCGGCGCGATTCGCCTGAACGACCAAACCAACCAGCCCGAACGCATCGGCGGCATCAAATACACGATCAAAGACGGCATCGTGTACGACGCGAAAAAGCTGCTGGCCGATGTTGAAAAGATGGTTGAAGCGGCGAAGAAGAAACCGAACGGCGCGGGAAATTGAATCAGTACCGTGAGCGGTAGCGACCGGGTGCATTCACGAGGCGAACCATGAAAACCATACGAACTATTCTGCTGCTGCTGCTGTGTGTTGCGTGGCTGTGCTGTTCAACAGCAACCTTTGCCCAATCCATCCCGCCAAGCCTTCACGCCCGCATCATTCAGCTTGAAGACGAACGCAATCTGAACGGCAACGAACTGGCGAAGCTGCTCAAGCACGCTTCGCCGAAAGTCCGGGAACGCGCGGCGCTGGCCATTGGCCGCATTGGCGACAAACGCGGCACAGCGGCGTTGATTGATTTGCTGCAAACCGAAAAGGACGAATCGGTTCGCGCAATGACTGCTTTCGCGCTTGGCGAAATGGAAGACGCCGCAGCCGTTCCTGCCTTGCTGGCTTTTCTTGAACCAGGAAAGTTCCCGATTTCCGTTCGCGCTCGGCCCGTCGAAGCTTTGGGCAAAATCGCCAGCGTTCCCGCCAACGTCGAACTGCTTGGCAAAGCCACCCTCGAACAGATCAGTAATCGGTTGCTAGAACAATTGCCAAATCCTGAGTTCACGCTGACCGCCGATAAAAAATTGACGGCCAGTTTGACGATTACTGCGCTGATGCGAGTTCGTCCAACGGCTGCTGTAGAACCGTTGACTCAACAATTGAAATCCGGCGACGCAGACATTCGCGCCCAAACCGCCAACGCGCTGGCCCGCATTCGCCAGCCGATTGCTTCGGCAGTGCCGGCGTTGCTGGGAGCTTTGAACGACAGCGACCACAACGTCCGAGCCAATGCCGCTCGCGCTCTCGGCGTGAGCAAAGATTCCAAAGCCGTCGAACCATTGATCAAATCGCTTGGCGATAAGAGCGAGCAGGTTCAGGTGAGCGCGATTCGGGCGTTGGCTGCGATTGGCGATAAACGGGTTGTTGAACCATTGATCGCTTTCGGTAACCAGCTAATCAATCAGACACCCGGTAACGGTAGAAACCTTTTATCAAATGCCAACTTAGCGTTCGAAGTCGTCGGGCCACTTGGTTCTCTCAAAGATAAACGTGCGCTTCCATTGATACGGCAAATTCGGGCGGCTGTTGGGGTTGGAGGTAGCCCGGAAGCGGAAACTGCAATTGCTAAGTTTGGCGAAGAAGAGTTTTTCTCGAAACTTGACTATTCTGCTCTTACAAAAACGGACTGGCGTAGAGTGATCAATTTTTCGCAGGGACTAAAGGAACTCAGCCCGGAATCAGCGAAGAAGTGGTTCTCAATTTTCCTTGCGGATTTCGATCACGATAAAATTTATGCACGCGCGTTGCCAGAACTTTTGAGCGCAATGGCGAAGCTAGA
This sequence comes from uncultured Heliomicrobium sp., assembly GCA_964383955.1. Taxonomy (GTDB): domain Bacteria; phylum Acidobacteriota; class Blastocatellia; order RBC074; family RBC074; genus RBC074. The sequence continues at coordinate 3,056 of CAYLJQ010000219.1, forward strand.
TCCTCAATGGACATCTTCAAACCTACGTAGGTATTTACAACTTAAGGATGTGAATGCACGTGCCACAATAGCGGCTCTATTGGCAAGACTTCAAAACAGTGAATCTCTTGAAAGCTTAATTGACCTGATGAAGACGACGAAAAGCGACACGTCGAACGACGCCATGCTCGCCGTCCTAACCGCGCTGTCAAAATACAAATCTGAAAAAGCTATTGAAGCCATCAAAACTGCCTTGAACGATTCCGATCATCTCGTCCGTCGTCGTGCAGTTGATCTGCTCAAACAAGCGGGCGCGGGAGACTTTTCCGACCGTATCGGTATTGTCAAAACCGACCACGACAAATTGTTTTATCAGCGTGTTGCCGCTCGGCTGAACAAGAAAGTCACTGCGACAATTCATACCGACAAAGGAGCAGTCACGATGGAACTGTTTCCGTCAGACGCGCCGATCACCGTGGATAGCTTCGTCACGCTGGCGCGCAAAGGCTATTTCAACAATGTGACGTTTCATCGTGTCGTGCCAAACTTTGTCATCCAAGGCGGCGATCCGCAGGGAACGGGCGAAGGCGGGCCGGGCTATCAGATTCGCTGCGAAGTAAACATGAAAGTTTATGGACGCGGCGCTCTTGGAATGGCGCTTTCAGGAAAGGACACGGGCGGCAGTCAGTTTTTCATCACGCATTCACCGCAACCCCACTTGGATGGCGGGTACACGGTCTTCGGCCAGGTCACTAAAGGGATAGAAGTCGTTGATCGAATCGCGCGCGGCGACAGAATCGAAAAGATCGTTGTCGTGGAAAGATAATCTGTGGAAAAACTCGCAAATTATTGGCATTGTGGCTTTTCCGGGCGACTGGCATAATTCTCCGCGTTCACATAGACAATTGATCTAGCGGCGGCGTCTTCGCATCGGCAACCGATGAAGATGCACCCCAATCATTGAGTAATCTCTTTTCCGAACTGCGACGGAAAGCGGAATACTCAGCAAGCCATTGTTGGAACCACTACCCTACAAGTGTCGAAATCTGAACTACGGTTGAAAACGGTTTATGACACCCGAACACTGGGAACGCATCCAAAGCATCTACCATAAAGCAAAGGCGCTTGAAGAAAGCGAACGCGCTCCGTTTTTGGACAAGGTTTGTGCGGGCGACGCTGTGCTGCGTGACGAAGTTTTATCGCTGATTGCCGCTGGCGAAGACATGGCGGACAGCTTTTTAGAAGCAAAAACTTTGAATGCTCTGCCCCAAAACGCGGCAGCCGTAATGAAGGAATCTTCAGTCTCGTCTTTTGCCAATTCCTTCATCGGATCGCAAATCGGCAACTACCGCATTCTTTCCCCGCTGGGCGCGGGCGGGATGGGCGAAGTGTTCCTGGCGCAGGATTCCAGATTGGATCGTAAGGTAGCGATCAAGATGTTGCCCGCCGAATTCACGCGCGACGCCAGCCGCTTGCAGCGTTTTGAACTGGAAGCGCGCGCGGCTTCGGCACTGAATCATCCAAACATCCTGACGATTTATGAAATCGGTGCGGCTAACCTGGAATTTGGCGAAGCACATTTCATCGCCACTGAATTTATTGAAGGCCGCACGCTTCGCCAGATGATGGGTGTCACGCTCAGCATCCATGAAACGCTGGAAATTGTCATTCAGGTGACCGGCGCGCTGGCCGCCGCGCATCAGGCGGGAATCATTCACCGCGACATCAAGCCCGAAAATTTGATGATTCGGCCAGACGGATTTGTGAAGGTGCTGGATTTCGGATTGGCAAAACTGACAGCAGCGCAATCCAGTTCGCAGGATTCAGAAGCAGCCACGCTGCAATTGGCAGGCAAAACCGCGCCCGGAATGATTTTGGGAACGCTGCGGTATATGTCGCCGGAACAGGCGCGCGGACTGCCCGTGGATGCGCGTTCGGACATTTTCAGCCTCGGCGTGTTGATGTACGAAATGATCGCCGGATGGCCTCCGTTTGAAGGCGAAACGACCAGCGACGTTATTGTCTCCATCCTGACCACTGAACCGCCGCTTCTGAATGCTGTCAGGCCGGAAAACCCAGCAGAACTGCAACGCATCGTTGGCAAGGCGATGCGCAAAAACAAAGAGGAACGCTATCAGACCTGCAAAGACTTGCTGATTGATCTGAAGGACCTGAAGGGCGAGTTGGAATTTTCGGCAAAGCTGGAACGCAACACAGGCTCGGCGAGGCCGCTTCCCACAGCAGAAGTTTCGCCCGTGCCATCCGCGTTGTCAGCGACGGCCGCTACGGCCAAGCGGTTCACGCCTCTTCACGTGTTGATGCTTCTTTCCGCTGCGGCGTTAACGTTCGCAGCCGTCTGGTGGTTCTTTGCCGGAAGTCCAAGCGAAACGTTCTCGCCCGCTTCGTTGAAGTCCGTCGAAATCACAAGCTGGCCCAGTTCGCCCGGGGAGCTGTACAGCGTCGGAACGTTTTCGCCTGATGGGCAAACCATCGCGTTTGTTTCCACACGCAGCGGCAGCAAAAACATCTGGGTAAAACGAACGGCTTCGGGTGAAGCCATCCAAATTACCAAAGACGAATTCGCCAACGAAAACCCCATCTGGTCGCCTAATGGGGATGAAATCGCGTTCTTTTCCATTCGCGGAGATCACCCTGGCATCTGGCGCACGCCGGTTTTTGGCGGCACTGCGACACAAATCACCACACTGCAAGACGGCGACGTCAGATTGCGGCGCTGGTCAAAAGACGGCACAAAGATTTACTACGAATTGAAACAGAATCTATTTGCCCTGGATGTGAAGTCCGGGCAAACGGCGAAACTCACAAATCTTGACCAGGCAAATCCCAACGCGGACAGTTTGAATATTTCGCCCGACGAACAGCGCGTCGCCTACATCAGCGCAGCCCAGGATGGACGCAGCAGCGTGTGGATTGCACCTGTGAGTGGCGGTTCACCGCGGCAAGTTGCCAGCGATGCAGGTTATGACCGAAACACGGTCTGGCACCCTGATTCGAACCGGATTTTTTACAGCGCGAACGTTGATGGTGTGTATCAAATCTTTCTGGCCAACGTTGACGGGCGAAAATCTGTGCAGGTCACAAACAGCGATGTAAACAGTTTTGCGCTGGACGTTTCGCCAGATGGAGATCGCATTCTTTATGGTTCAACCAAAGAAGAATCTGACGTGTGGAGAGTGAATGTTGCTGGCGGCGCTGAAACGGCGCTGACTTCTGACCTGGGATCGGAACTTTGGCCTGCTGTTTCGCCCGACGAAAAAACGATTGCATATCAAGCGGTTCGAAACCTGAGCCAGGGCGACAAAATTGCCAATTGTTCGATCCTGACGCGGCAAACCAGCGCGGACGAACCCAGACGACTTGCCGACGACGGCGCTCTTCCCCGGTGGTCGCCTGACGGAACTCAAATCGCGTTTCTGCGTCAGATTGGCGACGTCCAAAGTCTTTGGGTAACACAAACGGTTGGCGGCCAAAATAAACAGTTGGTAGCTGGCGAACTGATTCCCATCGAAAACACATTGCTGCCATACCTGCGCGTGCAAACCAGCAATTTCAGTTGGTCGCCCGACGGGAAAAAGATTGTGTACGTTTCCGACAAAAACGACCGGCAAAACCTGTGGACAATCGCGGCGGACGGTTCCGGTGAAACCCAAATCACCAGCAACAGCGATCCCAACTTATTTCTTAGTTGCCCGCTCTGGTCTGCGGACGGCAATCAAATCGCGTATTCATCAAAACCAAACTACACGTCAGCAAAAGAAAAAATAATTCACTCTGTGTGGTTAACCGATGCGGGAAACAAAGCGTCAAAAACGGTTATTCAATCTGAGTCTTTTCTGCGGCTGATTGGATGGTCACAGGAGGATAAGGAATTGATCCTGGCGACCTTGAAAAGCAGAGCCAGCAGCACCAGACCAACTGAAGTGGAACTGGTTCGTGTTTCCGTCGCCACAGGCGAACAGCGCCCAATCGCAACGCTTCAGGCTGCTTACCTGTATAACATCCATCTGTCCGATGACCGGCGAACGATCGCGTTCACATCCCGCCAGGATGGAAAAGACAACATCTGGCTGATTCCGGCCAGCGGCGGCGAAGCCAAAAAACTGACGGCGAACAATGATGCCAGGCTTTATTTTTCCAGTCTTTCGTGGTCGCCCGATGGCCGGGCGATTTATTTTGGCAAGCAATCCCGCCACAGCTTGCTTTCGATGATCACCAACTTCAAATAAAAGGAGCCCCTGCAATGCTCAATCAATCCTTCACCAAGAAAGTAATTCTGTTGTTTTCGCTGGCCTCCCTGTTGCTGGTTGGCGCATTGGCGCAAGGCGATCAAAGACCTGCCAAGCCCGCTCCGCCTGCAAAAGTCGCCTGTTCGACGGTGACAGACGCCGACATCGTCAAATCCATTCAGGACAAGATCAAAGCCGATCCAAGCTTCAAAGAGCAGTTACAGCAAATCAACGTCAGCAGCGATGGCCGCGTTGTCACGCTGGACGGGCGCGTCAAAGGCGATGCTGCCAAAACCACCATCGGTAAATACGCCAAATCCGTGAAATGCGTAAAACGTGTGACCAACAATCTCAGCCCAAAACTCAAAGTCGGTTGCGGCGCGGGGCAAAAATTGTGTGGCGACATCTGCATCAGCGCAAAATCCGGATGTAACATCATGAACTAGATCAAACCAAGAAAGATCGGTACAGTACCGCGCGTCAGCAAGCGGTTAGCTTCGGCAAGCAGCCGCTTTCAGATGCGCGCGGCACTGTTAGCCCGCCGATCACTTCGACCGCAAACCATCATCGTCCGCAAACGAATGAATAGGTTGTTCGTTTGCGGCAGCTTGATTTCCAGGAGTTGAGACATGAAGAGCCGCCTGCGCTTCACAATTCTTGCCGCTTCAGTCCTGATCGTGATGCTTGCCCTGCTATCGCCATCCACCGCTCAGCGTCAAAATCGCCAGCCGCGCACCCGGCAAACAACCGATCAAAGCGAAGCTTCACCCGAAGCGCGCGCCCAGCTGCGAAAGCTGGCGGCGCAAAAGAAAACCTACAAGGTCGGTTACAGTCCGGCGATGGATCGCAAGGAAGCGCAGCTATCCGGCATCGAAATTCCCAAAGATGAACCTCAACGCGCTTTACTGAAGCAGGCGGAAAATCAGCGTAAGTGGAATGAGTATTTGAATGGCCTGAAGCTACAAGAGAAAACCGGAATGCGCTTTAATCGTTGGGCTGGCCCGGAACAGGAAATTCGAGAGCAGGTTCAAAGAGAACGTCCCGGCGTTGCCTTGCCGGAAAAATTAAGCGATCTGGCTTTAATGGTTTCCCATTTCGACTGGCGTGACCACGGCGTCTACTTGAGCGTGATGGATCAAGGCGATTGCGGCAGTTGTTGGGCGTTTGCCACCACGGCGGCTTTCTGGAGCAATTCCGCCATCAATTCCAGAAAGACCAATCCTGAAGTGAGCAAAGTTGGTGCGGACGGCAAATTGGAATGGGATATTGCCAACGCGCCAATCCCCCCTCCGTTGATGTCTGCGCAACCCTTGCTGAATTGCATGGCCAAAGACAAAGGCGATTGCAGCGGCGGCTGGCACGGCAGCGCCTTCAATCATTTTGTCGAATTCGGCGCAATCCTCAGCGATCAGGAATACGCCGCCAAGGTGAATCCGTGCAGGCAAAAGCTGGGAACCAGAGCCGTCACTTGGGATTACGTGAATTACCCGCCTGACAAACTTCCATCCGTCAACCAATTGAAAGCGGCGTTGCTGGAACACGGCCCGTTGGCGGTGCTGATTCGGATAGACGAACCGCTGAAGGCTTACAAAGGCGGCGTGTTCAACGAACGCAATCCCGGCACGGTCAATCACGCGGTCTTGATGCTGGGCTGGGACGACCGCAAGAAAGCGTGGTTGCTGATGAATTCCTGGGGAACCGAATGGGGCGAAGGCGGGTATGCGTGGGTCGCCTGGGGCAGCAACAGCGTCGGTATGTATGCCGCCTGGATCGAAGTCCCATCCAATCCTTATTCAAACACGCGCTGAATAAGGAGCAGAAGCGAGTTTTTACAGTGGTTTGCTGACAAATGAGAAACCCCGTGCCCAATTGTCTTCGCGCTGAAGGCGCGACGGAAATTAGCCGGGGATAAAATCCCCGGAACCAATGCGATAAACATTGGCGCCCCGGCAGGGGCGCTGGACAATTCTTTTACCACAAATATCTTTCGTCATACTCGACACCGCCCTCTTTCAAAAACTCAAGGTACTCTTCCTGAAAACTCCGCTTCTGATGATGTTCTTCCTGTCGGGCGATGTAATTCTTTACGGCGTCAGTTCGATTGGCGCTGACGGTGAAGGCTCCGTATCCATCCTGCCACGAAAACAGTGACTGATTCATCTCTTGATGAACCCATCGCGACGAAGCGGATTTGATCTCTCGCAGGACGTCTGCCAGACAATGCGTCGCGCGCAACCCAACCAGCAAATGCACATGATCTTCCACGCCCCCAATCCCTTCAGGCACACTGCCCAGATCGTTGAGGATGCCGCCCAGGTATGCGTGCAATCTGCCGCGCCAGTCCTTGTGCATGTAACCAATGCGGTCTTTCGTGCTGAAAATCAGATGGTAGTGAAGGCTTAAATGTGTCGAAGGCATCTTTCCCTCCAAAGTTTGTCCAGCGCCCTGGCCAGG
>CAYLJQ010000220.1:0-9714 GCA_964383955.1 uncultured Heliomicrobium sp.
CAGTTCTTTTTCTTCACTCACAGCGAAAGTCCTTTCAGCCTACATCCGGTTGGGCACCACAATGGGTAACGACCGCGTGGCTATTTTCATCCGGTGTTGTTCCTACCGGTCATATATCAATCACTCAAAAAATACGACTGCCGCAATCTCGCTTTACCTGCGAGGCTGCGGCAGCCGATATGGAAGCTAACATACTTCCAGAATTGCCACAAACAGGATTTTTACAGATTCAATTTGTCCACCAGTTCCTGAACAGAGGCGGCAGAATTTTGCAGTGCGGCGCGTTCATCGGTCGTCATGTTGATTTGGATGATTTCTTCGACGCCGCCAGCGCCGATTTTGATCGGAACGCCGACAAACAAATTGTTAATGCCGTATTCGCCTTCCAGCAAAACGGCGCAAGGCAGAATTTTCTTTTTGTCTTTGAGAATCGCTTCGACCATTTCAACCGCCGCCGATGAAGGCGCGTAATACGCCGAGCCGGTTTTCAGCAAACTGACGATTTCCGCTCCGCCATTGGCTGTGCGAGTAACAATCTGGTCAATGGTTTCTTTTGGCAGCAACTCGGTGATTGGAATGCCAGCGCAAGTCGAATACCGCGGCAGAGGAACCATCGTGTCTCCGTGTCCGCCCAGCACAAATGCCGTCACGTTTTCGACCGAAACGTTCAGGGCTTCGGCCAGGAAACAGCGCATGCGCGCCGAATCCAGAACGCCCGCCATTCCCAGCACGCGATTTTTCGGGAAGCCCGATTTTTTCCAGGCCACCTGCGTCATTGCGTCCAACGGGTTTGAAACAACGATGATGATGCAATTCGGCGAATATTTGACGATTTCTTCAGTGACGCTGGCGACAATGCCTGCATTCGTGTTCAGCAAGTCGTCGCGGCTCATGCCTGGCTTGCGGGCAATGCCGGAAGTGATCACGACGACATCGGAATTCGCCGTTTCTTTGTAACCGTTCGTGCCGATCAAACGGCTATCGTAACCTTCAACCGGTCCGGCCTGCGCCAAATCAAGCGCTTTGCCTTGCGGCATACCTTCGATGATGTCCACCAGCACGACATCGCCGAGTTCTTTTGAAACCAACCAATGAGCCGTCGTTGCGCCTACGTTTCCTGCGCCGACGACTGTAATTTTTTTGCGACCCATAATTCCTCCAGAGTAGTCAGGAGCCGGGAGTCGGGAGATAGTGGCCGGAAAACTACCGACTACCGTCTACTGACTACCGTCTACTCCCTCACATATTCTCAATAATTGCCGTAGCGAATTCGCTCGTCTTGACCTTTGTCGCGCCTTCCATCTGGCGTTCCAGGTCATAAGTGACTTTCTTCTGTTCGATGGTTTTGACAATCGCGTTAATAATCATATCCGCGACTTCCTGCCAGCCCATGTGCTCGAACATCATCACGCCGGAAAGCATGACCGAGCCCGGATTGATGACATCCTTGTCTGCGTATTTCGGCGCGGTTCCGTGTGTTGCCTCAAAGACAGCCGCTGCGTCGCCGATGTTCGCTCCCGGGGCCAATCCCAAACCGCCGACCTGTGCCGCGCAAGCATCAGACAAATAATCGCCGTTCAGATTTGGCGTGGCGATGACCTGATACTCATCCGGACGCAGTAACAACTGTTGGAACATGGCGTCGGCAATGCGGTCGTTGATCAGGATTTTGCCTTCAGGCATCTGGCCGTTGTGATCTTTCCACAGCTCGTCTTCGGTGACGATGTGGCTGCGGAATTCTTCTTTCGCCAATTGGTAACCCCAATCGCGAAATGCGCCTTCGGTGTACTTCATGATGTTGCCCTTGTGGACAATCGTGACCACTTTTTTGTTGTGATCAACCGCGTACTGAATGGCGCGCCGAACCAGGTTTTTCGTGCCGGTGATCGAAATTGGCTTGATGCCGATGCCGGAATCCTGATTGACCTGATAACCGTAATCTTTCAGGAATTCGATCAGCTTGGCTGCGCGATCAGAACCTTCCTGGAATTCAATGCCGGAGTAAACGTCTTCGGTATTTTCACGGAAAATAACCACATCCAGTTTTTCCGGATGTTTGACCGGAGCGCCGACGCCGTTGAAATACCGCACTGGGCGAACGCAGGCATACAAGTCCAGAACCTGGCGCAACGACACGTTCAACGAACGAATGCCGCCTCCGACAGGGGTTGTCAGCGGACCTTTGATGGCGACGATGAAATGCTGAATCGCATCAAGCGTTCCTTTCGGCAGCCATTCGTTGAATTTGCTAAAGGCTTTTTCGCCAGCGAAGATTTCGTACCAAACGACACGGCGTTTGCCGCCGTAAGCTTTTTCGACCGCAGCATCGAACACGCGCTGCGACGCCTTCCAGATGTCGCGGCCAATTCCGTCGCCTTCGATGTAAGGGATTGTTGGGTTGTCGGGAACTACCAGCTTGTTGTTTTTTACCGTAATGCGCCCGCCATCTTCGGGCGTTGGGATTCCATTAAACGTAGGCATAAAAGCAAAACTCCTTCAGTCAGGGATTGGATGCGGATTTGATTGCTGTTCCAGCAGACAAAAGCGTTGAAATCGGTCTGGAAGGCGCGGAGTCTAACAACCGACCTATGGGCTGTCAATGCGCCCAACCGGACGGAAATGCTATAGTTGCGCCGATGAGTCCCATTGAAGAAATCCAGAACAAATTGACTGAGTTTGAATCCTTGAAAGAGCAGGGAAAGCTGACTGCCGACGTTACTGGGGAATTGGCCCGCTGTGCCGTCGAACTGGTGTTTAAGCATTTTCAAGCGGGCGCTGGCTGTTTGCCCGAAGCCATCTATTTGATCTGCCAAATTGCTACGGACGAACCCCCGGAAATCGCTCGATCAGGGATCAATGCATTGTTTCCGCAGCTCGTCGAACGGCTCAATGATTCGTTCGATCCTGCGGCCTGCAAGCTCTATGACCAACTGTTTGTTCAAGTGATCGAATTCTGCCGGCGATTGCCGGAAGGCAAAGCTTTGGACGAAGGACTCAAACGATTCGACTTAATGACCGAAGCTGATTTGCTGAATAGGAAATCCGCAATCCGCAATCCGCAATCCGCAATCCCGAAAAAGGTGTTGCTGCTGTCTCGAGTCACCATCGGCGCAGACGTCGCCGTCACCAGTTCCATCATCGCCAAGTTGCGCCAGGCATTTCCGCAAGCCGAGTTTGTTATTTTGGGTTCTCGGAAATTGCGCGAACTGTATGGCGGAGATCATCGCATTCGGATAAACGAAATCGCTTATGAACGCGGCGGCAGTCTGATTGCTCGCCTGACAAGCTGGCTGGATGTGGTCGCAGCGGTAAACAAAGAGCGCGAAGGCTGGGGCAAAGATGATGTTTGGGTGATTGATCCCGATTCGCGCCTGACACAGCTTGGCTTGCTTCCGCTGGTTGAAAATGACCACAACTATTTTTTCTTTGAAAGCCGCAGCTACCAGCCAAATGGCGAGTCAAAATCAATTGGTCAGCTTGCCGCCACTTGGAGCGGGGAACTGATCGGCAATCACGAACCGGCATACCCGTTCGTCGCCTTGCCAGAGGAGCATCTACGGTTTGGAGAGTTTGTCGCTGACCAAATTCGCAATTCGCAATCAGAAGCTTTGGCCGCAATCCGCAATCTGACAGCCATCAGCTTTGGCGTCGGAGGCAACCAGAGCAAACGGATTTCCGCCCAATTCGAACAGCAACAAATCGAACAGTTATTGGCTGATTCCAAAATCATTCTGGATAAAGGGGCGACTTTAGATGAGCGTGAACAGGTCAATCGCATTGTTGCCAGCGTTCGCGCTCAGGGAAAAATGGTTGTCGAACTCAGTGATGCAAATCAAGTTCAAGCCCTTTCCGGCGAGTTAGCTGTCGCTGACATTGTTACTTGGGATGGCAGCATCGGCGCTTTCGCCGGATTGATTGCCGCCAGCGATCAATACATCGGATACGATTCTGCCGGGCAGCATATCGCCGCTGCACTTGGCATTCCTACGTTGACGTTTTTTGTGAACTCGAATAACGCAACTTTTGCTGAGCGTTGGCGACCTTTCGGGAAAGGAAAGTTGCAGGTTGTGCCTGTTGAAAGTGGTCAACCCAATTAAGTTAGTAGTGCCGCTCCTATTTGAAACGGCACTACTAACTTCTACCCTCCGGAAGTTCCGGAGGCTGAGTATCGCTGCTGGGTCATCCCAATGGCCAAGGGTGGCACGAAACTTTTAGTTTCGCTGAGGGGAAACCACCTACTCGGTTTATTAATGTTCGGATTTCGAAGAAAAAACTTTCTTCATCAGTGCATGGCGTCAATTTTGCGAAAAACATGCCATTTACGGAAAAAAAAATTTGCCTGATCAAACGACTTCAATATTGATAGGGGCAATCGGCATGAGGTATGGTGGCTTCCCTGCAAACAGTGAGAACGCTTCCTAATTAACAAGCAGAGAATTTAAGGCAATCCTATGATAACGACTTCCTTCCCCCATGAAGTCACAGAATTACTTATCGCTTGGAGCAACGGCGACGAAAATGCCTTTGGCCGCCTGATTCCTTTGATTGAAACGGAGTTAGAGTACCTTGCCAAAGCACGCTTGCGGTGGGAGCGCCCAAATCACACATTAGAGCCAGCCGCTCTTGTCAATGAAGCTTACCTGCGACTCGTCAATGAGCGAGCTGTGGAATGGAAAAACCGCGCTCATTTTTTCGCCATTGCCTCTGAACGAATGCGCCAAATTCTGGTGGACTATGCCCGTCGCCGAAGCAGAAGAAAGCGCGATGCCATTCTGATTTCTCTTTCAGCAGCCAATCATCAAGCGGTAGAGCTTTCCTCGGAAATTATTGCAATAGACGAAGCAATTGAAATTCTGGCAGAAGTCGCCCCACGCCAGAGCCAGATTGTTGTTTTCCGATATTTTGGCGGATTGGATATTGAGGAAATTGCGGGGATTCTGAAAATTTCGCCACGCACAATCGAGCGGGAATGGAAAACCGCGCGTGCCTGGCTGTACAGCCAACTTAAGAAAAAAGACCACGATGACGCCTGAAGAATGGGAACAAATTGACCGGATTTTTAATCAGGCCCTATCGCTCCCACCGAATCAACGCCCGGCGTTTCTGAGCCAGGCTTGCGGTAGTAATGCCGAGCTTCGCCGTCAAATCGAATTGATGATCAAGTCGGATGAAGATTCTGGTTTTTTGAATACTCCCGTAACGGTAAAAGCCGACAGCCTATTCAAGGATGACATCAATCAAACTCTAACTGGAAAAATTCTCGGTCATTACAAAATCCTAGAGCGAATTGGCGTAGGAGGCATGGGAGAGGTTTACCTTGCCGAAGACCTGCGGCTTCACAGGAAAGTGGCGCTGAAAATTCTGCCCGCAAAATACACGCAGGATCAGGACTGGCTTCAGCGATTTCAGCGCGAAGCAATGGCCACGGCCAAGCTCAATCATCAAAACATCATCACGGTGTTTGAAGTGGCGGAAGTGGATGGAATTCACTTCATCGCCACGGAGTTCATAGAGGGCGTCACGCTTCGGGAGCTGTTAAAACGTGGCCATCTGGACGTGAATAAATCCCTGGACATCGCCATACAAATTGCCAGGGCAATAGAAGCCGCACATGCCGCCGGGATTGTGCATCGCGACATCAAGCCGGAAAACATCATGGTGCGACCGGACGGCCTGGTGAAGACGCTTGATTTTGGTCTGGCCAAACTGACCGAAAATCCCATTGAGGACATTTCCGCAGATACCACACAAAGTGAAAACAAGTCACCGAATCTGACACAGAAAGGCGCTTTGATGGGGACTCCGCGGTATATGTCTCCGGAGCAGGTGCGTTCCCAAAATGTGGATGAACGCGCTGACATTTTTTGTCTTGGCGGAGTTCTTTACGAAATGCTGGCTGGCCAGCCCCCATTCGTCGGCGAAACGACTCAGGAATTATTGGCCGCAATTCTTGAAAAGGAGCCCAAACCTCTTTCCACCCTTGTCCCCAAGCTCCCCTCGATTTTGGAACAGGTTGTGATAAAAGCTTTGGCCAAAGATTCTGGCAAACGGCATCAAAATGTCAGCGCGCTTTTATCCGATTTGCAAAACTGCAAACTAGCGCTGGAGAAGAAGGCAACATCTGCTGTAAGGGCCCTAACTTGGGGAGCTATCGCCGTAGGTTGTTTAGCCGTAATCGGATTTTTCGGCAAAGATTGGTTTCGCCCTCAACAACCTTCCATTATCAAGTCGGATCCGACCATCAACCGAGTTGTGGATAAAGCAATCAATTCCGGCTCTGGAATCGAGCGCGCGTCATTTTCGCCTGATGGCAAATGGATTGCGTATAGTTTCAATAGCGATGGTGGAGCCTCAATTAATGTTCGCGAGATAGACGGAAAGTCGGAATGGCGGCTGACTGATGGCAAATGGCGGGATCGCGCTCCCGTCTGGTCCCGCGATGGCAAAAAAATACTCTTCGTTTCGAATCGCGAAGGGAAACAAGGAATCTGGTCTGTAGTTTTTGATTCGGAGAGCAGGCTTTCCGCATCTTCAGGAAAAACGGAATTGGCCAGCGTGCCCGAATTCCTCAAGGAATTAAGCTTGGTCGAAGCCATTCTGGTTTCCTGTGATCAGGACGATAAGACTGTTTATTATGAAGGGAAAGGGAATCTTTATGAGTTTGATCTGCAATCGGGCAAACAGCTTCAGCTTACAGAATTTGACCTGGAAAAATCACATGCTGCAAACATTGTAATTTCCCCTGATAAAAGCTGGATTGCGTATTCGAGACGGGGTTCAACGGACCGTAAAAATCATATTTTTGTGAAAGCTCTGAAAGGAGGGGGAGAAGCCAGGCAAGTCACGTATGGTGATGGCGGGGATCGCTATCCGGCCTGGTTTCCTGACAGCAAATCGCTGGCCTACAGTTCCAGCCGAACTGGACGATACCAAATCTATGTGACCACGATCAGCGGGGGTGAGCCTAGCCGAGTGACTTCCAGTGAAAGCCAGCATGATTTTGTTGCCGTCTCTCCAAAAGGCGACAGAATTCTTTATATCTTTACCAAAGAGACGGGGAGAATCGTTTCTTGCGAAACGCAGACAGGCCGAGAGAGCGCAATCACTACGGACAGCAAACTCAATCGGTGGCCGGAGAGTTCCTTTAATGGCGAGTTGATTCTTTTTGGGTCTTTGGATGCAAACATTCTTTCTTCAAACGATCTGATTTCCATTCAGGCAGCAGGCACAGGAAATGAACTAACGAAAACCTGGGAGACTTCGGGATTTGATGCGAAATGGTCTCCCACGACAGAGCAGATAGCTTTTCTGCGGACCGTTCCCGGTGAAAACAGACTGGAATTACGAATCGCTGACCCAAGAGTCGGCAGCGAGCAAATATTGATGTCTGGCATCGAGTATGGTGGATACACACGCCTGCCATACAATCGCATAACGGTAAATTACAACTGGTCGCCAGACGGACGGCAAATTGCCTATCGTTCATCAATCTCTGGCCACTCAAACATTTTCACAATCCCTGCTGACGGAACTGTAACGACTGGGGAAGCCATTTCCAATAATACAGACGTCAATTTGAGAGCCACGTCGCCCTTCTATTCTCCGCTGGGGGACGTCATTGCTTACGTGCTGGAGCCAAAATCCTCATCCGTAAATGGCAATGTGTGGAGCGTCTGCATAAGCGGAAACTCGACTCCTGTTTATACAGAAGCTGGCTGGCTGCGTCTGATGGGATGGGCCGATTCGGGCAAAGAGATTTATCTGGCTCAGGGAGGAAATCAGCCTCGTTCGCTGGCGCCGGAAGATGTCACATTTCTCAGAATTGCCGTTGGCACTGGAAAACGAACTTTCATTTTGAAATATCCATCTGTTTATTTGCATAGCGTGAAGTTATCGAAAGACGGAAAGAGCTTCGCTTTCGTTTCCAGGAAAGATGGGAAAGATAATGTGTATGAAGTGACACACGGCGGTCAGGCAAGACGGATCACCAACAATAATGACAGCGAAATTTTCCTGTCTGGACTGAGCTGGTCATTTGACGGCAAACACCTCTTCTTCAGCAAACAAACCGGAAGATCGGAAATTTGGCAGATTCAGCACTTCCGATAAGCACCGTGCAAAAAAATCTCTGTATGTGTGGCAGATTCCTCAACCATTCGGCGCTTTAATAAGTGTGTGTGGTCACTGCTAACGAGTCGTGACCTGTCAGCTACCACAGTCAACCCTAACCACAATAATTGGAGAGTGCCATGACGCAAAGCGAAGAATTTGATTCCATCGCCACGTTTGCTCGCGCCTGTTTTGACGCGTCCACAGCCAAAGACGCCAGCCTGGGAACGGGAAACGCAAACGCGACAATCTGTTTGGAGTTATACAAAAAACACCATCGGGACTTCACCCGGGCCTGGCGAGCCGCGACAGATTTCCCCTGCCCGGATGGCCAGAAGTCCTGCCCGGACGGTTCCTGCATCCCCATTACTGATGACTGCATGGGTTGGGGAACTGAGGATGGACCTTCTGAATAGCCGGTTGTTCTTGGTTGGCAAGAGTTTCGGCTGAAATAGAAAAAGCCCTATGGATAGTGCTAACTTTCCATAGGGCTTTCTGGCTGACAGCGATCTAATGCTGAGAACGCTCGAAAAAGTTTGTTGTGTTTGGAGCCTTAAATTTTTCCCTGCTACTTCCAAAGCCGGATCAGTTCAAAGGCTGGCGGCCATTTTGGAAAGGAAGAATTGAGATTATGGCAAAGGAACCCTATAGCTAACTCCGAAGCCGAAAGCAGATTGCCAACTTCGGCCAACGGGTGTCACGAAGCTGTCTGGAACCCGGTCGCCGATTTTGAATCCGTTAAGCAAATTAGTTTGGCGTCCAAAATGAAACCCACCAAAAAAATAGATGTTGTCCCAGCCAAATGACGGGCCTAAGGCAAACTCAACTTCAGTAGACCCACTGTTTGGATTTATTCCTACGCCAGGGGCAATGTTGAAAGTAAACGAACGATCTTTTACACGCCAATGTCCGAGCCGCACGTTGACGAAAGTAAAGGGAATGACTTGAGGTTTGCTGGCTTCCCCTCGGATTTCAGCATGTTTTCCAACCGGATCAGTTGGGAGCGTGCCTGGTCCTTCAGAAACTTGCACAGTACTATACGAGCGTTTTTCCAATGGCGAAATGATGACTCCCGCCGAGAGCGAAGCCCTTGGCAAGTCTCGGTAGCTGATTTTGGTATAGAGTTGGAGGCTGTCAGCTTTACCGGTAACGATATTGGTGAAGGTTATATTGCCAGCAATATTTGACTGACGATCCGTCACGACACCGATCGTTTGGCGGCAGGTTGCATTCTCCAGATTCTCAAGCGTTTCGCTGATTTTGTTGAATTCCTTTCTGGCTTCACCAAGGTTGGCAATTCCTTCTTTAAACAATTGTATTTTTCCGCTTGCCCGATTGATTAAGGCTGATGCTGCTTGTGGGAAATCTTCAGAATACGGCCCAGTTTCCACAAGTTTTTTCAGGAGGCTCTTTGCATTTGCCAAGTTGGTTTCGTCACCTTCCACAGAAATTGGCGACTCTACCTTTAAGGTATTTAGCTCGTTTAATAGCTCCGTTCGAGACTTAGCAAATGGGTCGGCAGGCTGCATTTGACTAACGCTTTCTATGCAATAACACTTGTTATTAAAAAAAGTCAGAAGCTTTCCGTTCAACTGCTCATAAACC